>CAWUNB010000027.1:0-12787 GCA_963923745.1 uncultured Thiotrichales bacterium | reverse complement strand
CTGGGGTGGTTACCCCGCTTGGGGTGGCGGCTATCCTAGTGGTTGGGGCGGTTATCCTGGCTGGGGTGGTGGTCCCGGTTACTACGGGGCTCCCCCGGTAGTTGCTCCTCCTGCACCTGCTGCGGCTAAGTAAGCGAGTCGGCAAGCTCCCCCCTTCTCCGGAAACGGGGGGGTTGTTGTATCCCCAAGTGTCATGCTTGGGGTTTTTTTTGCCCGGTTGTTTCTCTCCGTTAGCGGCAGATCCCTTGAGCTCGACAACACAGTGCATAGAGCTGGCGCTCTGCATCCACCAAGTGCTGTCCCCAATGAAGTTGGAAGCTGGCTTTCCAGTCAGCCAGCGCCCGTTCTAGCCCTCCCCGTTGGGCAAGCTCCAAACCTCGCTTTAGATCGAAATAGATGTCGGTGAAGTCGTCCGCCAAACTACCGCTAGGCTCCAGGTTTCCTTGGTCGTATTCCAGCCAATAGCTATCCTGTTCTCCGATAGCCTGACGGAGTCGAGAGAACAACTCAAAACGAGTTTCAAAGTCAGGTGTGGCTAATTCCACTGCTGCCGGCGAAGGCAACGGGATGTGGACGATTGCTGCGTGCAATTGCGGAAGTAATCGAGCCATCCGTCCTAGACAAACGGCACAGTCCTTAGGATCCAGATGTTCGATGAGATCACAATACTCTTCCGCCAGTCTGATCATCCGATCGCCGTCGGCGAGGATAGGGTAGTCTGTCGTGGAGCGGAGGGGCTGTGAAAAGGTGCTAGCAGAGTTAGTCATGCTGGTAGCGTTACCTGTGGGATCCAACCGCCGGAGCAATACACCCCAGTGTAGCTAATTCGGTATAACCAATTGTAGCGATAACTCCATGACACCAAGATATGGCTTAACGTGCCCCCGTGGTAAGCATATCTCCTAGTTTTAATCGGCGAATGTCCATTACCCCCCGTAATTCAGCCATACGAGCGACTAACCGGGCAAGTTGGTCATCATGGCCAACTTCCATGGTAAGGCGCATATCTGCCACTTGAGTGGTTTTGTCGGTTTTCGTATCCACTGCCACCATATTCATCCCTTCTTCCGTTACTAGCCCAGTGACATCCCGTAGTAAACCTGCCCGATCCCGGGCAAGGATCTGCACCCTAGCCAACCAAGTATCGGTGTCAGTAACACTCCACTGTGCTTCTAACAAACGATGACGATTTTCTTCGCTGACTCCCAGTACATTGGGACAATCCGCTCGATGGACGCTAATTCCCTGATTTTGGGTGACATAGCCGATGATGGGATCCCCCGGGCTAGCCTGACAGCATTGAGCCAAGTGGGTAACTAAGTTACCCACTCCTTGAATTCGGATACGGCGAGGAACTTCAGTGCCCGATCGATTGGTACGAGCACGGGAGTCGCTCTGAGGAGGGGAGGGGGGAGCAACAGCTTTGCGGCGTTGTGCAAATAACTGGGCTAGCGCGTTGCTCAACTGAACGGTGGAGAGATCACCTCGTCCTAGGGCAGCTAACACGTCTTCTAATCGAGTTTGTCCCAATCGCTGGATAAGCATCTCCTGTTCCGCTCGAGATAGCTCCTGGCGTCCTAACTCCCGTTCTAAGGTAGCCCGACCCTGTTCGATGTTTTCTTCGTAATGTTCTAAGCGGAACCACTGGCGAACTTTATCCTTCGCCCGGCTGGTACGCAGATAACCACTGGTGGGGTTAAGCCAATCTCGGCTAGGACCGCCTTGTTTAGCGGTCAAGATTTCTACTCGATCCCCATTTTGCAAAGAAGACGTGAGGGAAACGATACGCCCGTTTACCTTTGCACCACGGCAACGATGACCGACCTCAGTGTGAACGTGGTAAGCAAAATCCAGCGGAGTCGCCCCCCGAGGCAGATCGATAACTTGGCCTTTAGGGGTAAAAACGTGAACAGTGTCGTAATGGAGAGCCTGTTTAAAACGCTCCATGAATTCCGTGGGGTCCGCTTGTTCCTCTAAAGCCAGCAATTGCCGCAACCACTGAATACGAAGATCAACATCGGTATCCCCCCGTCCACCCTCCTTGTAACGCCAGTGGGCCGCTACTCCCAACTCAGCATGGCGGTGCATGTCGTGGCTACGGATCTGTACTTCCACTACTTTACCTTCCGGACCAACCACGGCGGTATGGAGGGACTGGTAGAGATTGTTCTTGGGTTTAGCGATATAGTCATCGAACTCCCCAGACAAGGGAGACCATAAACCATGAACTACGCCGAGAGCGGTGTAGCAATCCGCTACGGTATCTACCAGCACTCGCACCGCACGGACATCATAGATCCGCTCAAAATCTACCTCTTTCCGCAGCATTTTCCGCCAGATGCTGTAGATATGTTTGGGGCGACCAGTAACTTCATTACGCAATCCCGACGTTGTTAAACGTTGTCGTAGATCGGCCATTACCTGTTCTAGATAACTTTCCCGATCTAAACGTTTTTCATCCAGTTTGGTGGCAATAGACTGGTAGGTTTCTGGTTCTAAACAGCGAAACGACAGATCTTCCAATTCCCATTTGAGTTTGCCCATTCCCAGTCGATTAGCCAAAGGTGCATAGATATCCATGGTTTCCCGGGATAAGGCACGGCGGATTTCTGGATCCGGTAGGTGCTTAGCGGTACGCATATCATGGGTACGCTCTGCTAAACGAATGAGTAGCGATCTGACATCTTTTTCAATAGATAACAATAACTTACGCAGACCTTCGCTGTTATCACCTCGGCCTGGACCACCGCCCAACTTGAGCACCTGATCCATGCGTTGGACACCGTCCACTAACCCCACTACTCCAGCACCAAACCCAGCCAAATCGCTGCCAGCTGCCACAGTAGGTACGTCGTGGAGCAAGGCAGCCGCTAGGGTTTGGACATCCAACCGCAGGCCGGCCAGGATAGTCGCTACCGATAAAACGTGTTCAAGATAGGTTTCTCCACTGGGGCGGCGCTGGCTACCGTAAAGGGTTTCAGCACGGAGGCAAGCCTGGCGAACCAATTCCAGATCAGCAGTGGGGCGGCTACGAGTGAGGCTATCTAGCCAAGCGCTACAACTGTCCAACGGAGGGGAGTGCGTTGTGAGAGAAACCATGGCCAATTAATAAAGCTGGGTCTGCAACCAGCGGGTAATAGCCTCAGCCGGCTGGGGAGGGAGGTAGTGATAGCCCTGAATTTCATCACATCCCTGATCTTGGAGAAATGCCAACTGCTCTGGGGTTTCTACCCCTTCCCCCACAGTTTTCATGTTCATGTGGTGCGCTAGAGCAATAATGCTACGGGTAATAGCTACATTACCAGGGTGGTGAGGTAAACCTTGGATAAAAGATTGATCAATTTTTAGACGGCATAGAGGAAAGTGAAGCAACCGACTCAAAGAAGAATAGCCGGTACCGAAATCATCGATAGATAGCTGTACCCCAAACCCAGCTAATTGATTCATGCAGGCAATAGCACCTTCAGGATCATCGAGTACCATGTCCTCAGTAATTTCCAAATCTAGTTGCTCTGGTTCTAAATCAGCAAAAGTTAGCGCTCTTTCTACTTCCATTAATAATTCTTTAGAGCGAGTCTGACGTCCAGAGAGATTAATGGTTATTCTAAAACTATCAGGGACCATCTCACGCCAGGCGGCACGTTGACGACAAGCCTCTTGGAGTAACCAGACTCCAATAGGAACCATCAGGCCCGTTTCTTCAGCGATGGGAATAAATTGCTGAGGTGAAATCATTCCCAGGGTAGGGTGACGCCAGCGCAATAAAGCTTCCACTCCACAGGGCTGATTAGTAGTTAAATCTAAAATAGGTTGGTAACGCAAGAAAATTTCTTGTTTATCAATTGCGAGACGTAAATCATGTTCTAAAGTCATCCGCTCCTTGGCACCAGCTAATATTTCACTGCTAAAGAATTGAAAATCATTACGCCGTTCCTTAGCTTTATACATAGCGGCGTCTGCATGTTTTAACAACGTGGAAAGATCATCGCCATCCTGAGGATAGACGCTAATACCCAGGCTAGCACCGATATAAAGCTCTTGTCCTTCTACCTGAAATGGCGTAGTGAGAGCTTGAAGGATTCGTCTTGCGACAGTGGTGGTGTGGGAGGGGGGTAACCCCTCAAGTACCATAGCAAATTCGTCTCCCCCTAAGCGAGCTACTGTATCACCATCCCGCATAACGCGAGAAAGTCGCGCTGAGACTTGTCGAAGTAACTCGTCTCCGGCCCGATGCCCCAGAGTATCGTTAACGGGTTTGAATCGATCTAAGTCTAAAAAGATGACGGACAGCGGCCATTGGTGGCGGTGGGCTCGTTCCAGGGCTTCGCAAAGACGTTCTTCAAACAGTGTTCGATTAGGTAGGTTGGTGAGCCGATCGTAGTGGGCTAGTCGTTTAACTCGTTCTTCCGCTTGTTTCCGTTCAGTGATGTCATGAAAAGTGCCGATGTAGTTGAGCACTTCGCCGGTTTCACTGCGCACCACTCGAATAGTTAACCGTTCAGCATAGATCCTCCCATCCTGGCGGCGATTCCATAACTCTCCCTGCCAACTACCCGTTGTCTGTACTTCTGCCCACAATTCGCGATAGAAATCATCGTCGTGCCGACCAGATCGTAGCAAACTTGGGCTATTCCCCACTATTTCTTGAGCAGAATACCCAGTGATGCGAGTAAAAGCGGGATTAACCAATACAATACGGTTTCGAGGATCCGTCACCATAACCCCATCCAGGGCGTTTTCAAACACACTGGCTAATTGGCGTAGCCGCTCTTCTCCTTCTCGCTTTTGGGTGATATCCCGGAAGGTCACAACGCTACCAATTAATCGTCCTTGGTGAGTAATGGGGCGGCTACTGAGGTTTAGCCAAGCAGCAGGGACTTGGGTATTACTCAGATAGATTTCCATATCATCAACGGTTTCCCCTAACCGAGCAGGGGAAAAGGGCAGCTGATCGGGATGCAGTAGGGTCTTTTTATCCGATAGGTAGAGTCCGTAAAAACGGGGCCAGTCTGCTATAGGTCGATCAACCGCCCCCTGTCCGATGATTCGTTGGGCTGCCGCGTTGAACAGCAAGAAGTGTCCTTCGGTGTCTGCCACCACAATGCCATCGCCAACGCTATCCAGGATCAAGTGGGGAAGGGCATGCTCTGCAAGCACCCGAATAAGCCGCTTACGGTCCGCCTGCCGGTGAACGGTAACTGCCGCTGAGGGAAAAGCTTCTGTGGATTCCGTTGGTAATGACATCAATTACACCTCCGGCAGCCACAGAATTACCAGTGACTGACTTATACCTAAAAAGTTAGGGTGAATAATCCCTAAAGTCAGAATGAACAGTTAAAGTACAAATGTTTATAGATCCGTGGGATTGTTGGGCCCCTTCCCGAGGACAGGTTGGGAAGGGTGAGGGTATGCCGTTTTTTCTTGCCTCCATATTGCGTCGCAACAAGCATTATAAACTGTTTTAGCTAAGAGGATATCTTGATGCCTACTCCCGCTTCCGTTATCTCTCCAGCCCCTCTTTCCGGGGATCTGCTTCGTATCGTGGAAGCCCGTCATCACGATCCCTTTGCTGTCCTAGGTCGCCATACCTTAGGAGACGATCAGGTGTTGGTACGAGTCTACCTGCCTGGAGCTGAGTGGGTGAGCATCGGAGAAGGCGAACATACCCTAGAACGATTGACTGGTACCGATTTCTTTGAGTGGACCGGCCCTGCAACATCAATCCCCCTCCACTACCGGCTTATCTGGCGGGATAGCCAACACTTAGAGTATATCGGAAGAGATCCCTACTGTTTTCCACAACAAATCCCTGATTTTGATCTACATCTGTTCGGTGAAGGTAAGCATCGCCATGTTTACCGCTTCCTTGGGGCAAATCGCCACGAAGTTAATGGGGTTGGAGGAGTTTTATTTGGTGTCTGGGCACCTAATGCCGAGCGAGTCAGTGTAGTCGGTGATTTTAATAAATGGGATGGCCGCCGCCATCCTATGAGAGTGCGAGGAGGAACCGGAGTATGGGAGTTATTTATTCCTGATATAGCACCAGGGTGTTTGTATAAGTTTGAAATTCGTAACCGCCATACGGGGGCTATTTTTCTAAAGTCTGATCCCTATGGGCGGCGTTTTGAATTACGTCCCGGTACTGCATCTCTTGTTGAGGATAACGAAAGCTTTCCGTGGACTGATCAGCCTTGGTTGGAACAGCGACAGCAATGGGATTGGATGCATGCTGGTCTTTCTATTTATGAAGTCCATTTAGGCTCTTGGCGACGCGGTGCAGAAGGGGAATTTATTAATTATCGAGAATTGGCTCACCAATTGGTAGATTATGTAAAACAAATGGGATTTTCTCATATTGAACTTTTACCTATAACAGAACATCCCTATGACCCTTCTTGGGGTTATCAAAGTACCGGCTATTTTGCTCCTACCAGTCGTTACGGTACCCCAGATGATTTTCGTTACTTTGTAAATTATTGCCACAGCCAGGGTATTGGTGTATTTCTTGATTGGGTTCCCGCTCATTTTCCAAAAGATAGTTATGGTTTAGCGCGTTTTGATGGTACCGCTCTTTATGAACATGAAGATCCTCGTTTAGGAGAACATCGAGATTGGTCAACTCTAATTTATAATTATAGTCGTAATGAAGTACGTAATTTCTTATTATCGAGTGCTGTCTGTTGGTTAGAAGAATTCCATTTAGATGGGTTGCGAGTAGATGCAGTAGCTTCCATGTTATATTTGGATTACTCTCGTAAAGAAGGTGAATGGATTCCTAATAGATATGGTGGTCGAGAGAATTTGGAAGCTATCGAATTATTACGAGAACTAAATACGGTTGTTCATGGTGATTTTCCTGGGGTTTTGGTTATTGCGGAAGAGTCCACTTCTTGGCCCCAAGTAACCCGTCCTACTTATTTGGGTGGGTTAGGTTTTAGTATGAAATGGAATATGGGTTGGATGAATGATACGCTCAGTTATTTTAGTCAGGATCCTATTTTTCGTAAATATCGTCATGATCAGCTTACTTTTTCTATGTTGTATGCCTTTACTGAAAATTTTCTATTACCATTTTCCCATGATGAAGTAGTGCATGGTAAAGCATCTATGTTATACAAAATGCCAGGAGATGATTGGCGGCGTTTTGCTAATTTACGGCTGCTTTATACGTATATGTTTACTCATCCAGGTAAAAAATTATTGTTTATGGGGACAGAATTTGCTCAAAGTAGTGAATGGAGTTCTTCTCGCCCATTGGATTGGTGGCTATTAGATTTTGCTAACCATCAGGGAATGCAACATTTGGTACGAGATTTAAATCATCTCTATCATTCTACGCCAGCTTTATATCGTAAGGAATTTGATTGGAGTGGATTCGAGTGGATAGATTGCCATGATGCTGCTCAGTCTATATTAAGTTTTCTGCGCCAAGATGGTGAAGAAATGGTTATTGTAATGGTTAATTTTACCCCTGAGCCTCGCTATAACTACCGCATTGGGGTTCCATTACCGGGATTATGGCAAGAGATTTTTAATTCTGATTCCTCTCACTATGCAGGCAGTAATATTGGTAATGGTGCCGGTGCTATGGCTGAGGATAAACCATGGATGGGGCGGCATTATTCTATTAGTTTGACCTTACCACCTTTAGCGGGGATTGTTCTTAAGCCCATGAGGGGATTAGTTAATCCTATTAAAGTATCAGCTGGATAATAATCGATCTTTCTAAATAGGAACAAAGGCTATGCGATTGTTATTAAGTAATGATGATGGCTACCAAGCGCCTGGTTTACATTTTTTGTTAGATGCTTTGTCTTCTTTGGGAGAAGTCGTAGTAGTAGCGCCTGAACGAAACCGAAGCGGTGCAAGTAATTCTTTAACCCTGGATAATCCCATTCGAGCGGTTCCGCTAGAAGGGGGAGGTTATCGAGTAGATGGCACCCCAACGGATTGCGTTCATTTAGCTTTGACCGGGTTGTTGGATCAAGAACCGGATATGGTGGTTTCTGGTATCAATGCTGGGGCTAATTTAGGGGATGACGTTATCTATTCTGGCACAGTGGCAGCTGCCATGGAGGGGCGTTTCCTCGGGTTACCGGCTATTGCCATCTCCCTGGCTAGCTTTACTCCTCACCATTACCAAACTGCCGCTCAAGTTGCCAAACAACTGGTTCTTCGCTTAGGGAAAGAAACACTACCCCCAGACACCATCCTCAATGTAAACGTGCCCGATCGCCCCTGGAATGAGTTGGCAGGTTTTCAGGCTACTCGCTTAGGACACCGCCATAAGGCAGAACCCATGGTGCAAGGGATAGATCCGCGAGGACGTACCATGTACTGGGTTGGCCCTGCTGGACCAGAGCAAGATGCCGGACCGGGAACGGATTTCTATGCAATTCGTCAGGGTTATGTATCGGTTACCCCCCTCCATGTGGATTTGACCCGCCATGGCGTATTGGATCGGGTAGATCATTGGCTTCGGGAGCTGTGACCGTGGCTCAACTGACCAGTTACTCCCAATGGAAGTATCTATGCTGGGGAATCCTACTTGTGTTATGGCTAGGAGGATGTACAACTCAGCCATTATCGGAGGGAGAAGAAAGCTTAGCTAATAATGGGCCATTTCATACCGTTAAAGCGGGAGACACTCTCTATGCTGTTGCTTTTCAACATGGAGAAAACTATCGAAATTTAGCGGTGTGGAATAACATCAAGCCGCCTTACGTTATATTCCCCGGACAACGATTACGCCTCACACCCCCTCCCCTTGGAGAAAGTGGCGATAGAGTTCGCCCCCCCGTTGGTGGTGGTGGTGGGAATTCAGTAGGTGAAACTGGAGAGGATAGCGAACTAGACAAAGAACCCGTCCGCTGGCAATGGCCAGCTCGGGGGAAGGTTTTGCGGAGTTACACGGAGCAAGGTAATGGACCCAGGGGGCTGGATATTGGTGGAAAGATAGGATCTCCCATATATGCGGCTAGTGACGGTAAAGTAGTCTATAGCGGGAATGGTTTATTGGGTTATGGACAGCTAATTATCATTAAGCACAATAAGACCTATTTAAGTGCTTATGCCCATAACAAAGTTTTGTTAGTAAAAGAAGGGGATTTTATTAGCAAGGGACAACAGATAGCAGAAATGGGGTACGGTCCTAACCAACGGACCCTACTTCACTTTGAAGTGCGCCGCCATGGAAAATCGGTGGATCCTGAGCAGTACTTACCACGTCGTAAATAAACTAGTGCTCATATCCATAGGACAGTATAAATTACTAACAGTAGACAGTAAGGAAAAAATCACGGAGATGTGAGCAATAATAAAAATTAAGATGGAGGAGGGGTAATGATACACCATCACCAAGAGGGGTTTGATGAAAGTATTGTTGAGCAAGAATTGACCGAAGATGGAGATAATGAGGGACTTGCCAATGGACTGTGTTTTTATAGTGAGGATGAAGAGGATGAGTTTCCAGGAGCATTAACGGGACTGGGGAGACAGCGAGAGGGTTATATGCCCAATTACTTCGGTGATGGGCAAATGGATGCTACCCGGCTGTATCTTAATGAAATTGGCCACTCCCCTTTGCTAACACCTGAGGAAGAGGTTTACTTTGCTCGCCTTGCTCAAAAAGGAGACAAGACTGCCCGAGCAAAAATGATCGAAAGTAATTTACGATTGGTCGTTAAAATTGCTCGTCGCTATATTAATCGAGGGCTTGCGTTACTGGACCTTATCGAAGAGGGAAATTTAGGACTTATTCATGCTGTGGAAAAATTTGATCCCGAACGAGGATTTCGTTTTTCCACATATGCCACTTGGTGGATCCGTCAAACTATTGAACGGGCCATCATGAATCAGAGCCGAACAATTCGGTTGCCAATCCATATTGTTAAGGAGATTAATTCTTATTTGCGGGTTTCCGGGAAGTTAGCCCAAACGCTTGATCATGAACCTACCCTCGATGAAGTCGCTCTGGCCGTGGCAAAATCGCCAGAAGAAGTGAAACGAATGATTAGACTTAGTGATCGAGTCACTTCAGTAGATACTCCTTGGGGGCGGGATGATGGTGAGCGATCTTTGTTGGATACTATCCCTGACGAAAACAATATAGATCCAGCTGAGTTACTTCAAGGAGATGATTTATGGTTCAATGTGGAACGCTGTTTGACTCAGCTAACGGATAAACAACGGGAAGTGCTAGAATTACGGTTCGGTTTGCATGGACGGGAAGTTGCAACCCTAGAAGAAGTAGGTGCGCGAATTGGAGTAACACGGGAACGAGTTCGGCAAATTCAGGTGGAAGCTTTAAAACGTTTACGTGAAATTTTGGAGCAAGATGGCCACTGTTTGGATCATTTACTTTGCTAGTTATATCCAAAGATTGATGTAGCAGTAGGACCTGATGTTTTTTATCCCCGCGTAAGCGGGGATCCAAAGGGGGCGACATGTTTGTTTTGGGTAACTGGATACAGCGATTTGGAGTTATTTGTCTGCTAGCCGTACTTTCTACCGCTGGCGCAGAAGATTACCCAGAATGGATCTTGCCTGATGTGGCTGGTCGCTTTTTGTCTCTTACGGATTATCAGGGAAAGTGGGTGGTTATCAACCTGTGGGCTACATGGTGTCCTCCTTGCCTAGAAGAAATTCCACAATTGGCCTCTTTTCATCAAGCCCACTCCCATCGAGATGCGGTGGTATTGGGGGTAAATATTCAAGATAGCAGTAGCGATCGAGAATTACGGGAATTTGTTCGTCACGAAAAAATTCCTTATCCAGTAGTACGGGGGACGCCTGAAATAATGGCTTTTCTTGGACGAGTAAAAGGTTTACCCACGACCTATTTATTGGATCCCAGCGGTCGATTAGCAGCTAGAGAGTCTGGCCCTCTCACTCAAGAAGACCTAGAAGCATTCATCCATGATTACCATCGTAGCCCAACTGATGGAAATGGAACTTAGCCTATTCGTTAGGCTTGCGAAAACCAATATCTCGGTTTTTTACTGGATCCCAGCGCACGCGGAGATAATAAAACCATCTCCCCAAAAAAGTAAAAAATTGAAAGAAAAAATAGAAGCGCTACTTTAATATCTTCAGTAAAGTATTCAGGTAATGTTCAATAACCAGACTTTGGGCAAACTGCTCCTGGACTTTTTGACGCCCTTTTTTTCCCATAGTCGTTCGTTCAATGGAAGTCATACCCAGTATCTTTTCTATTTTTAGCGATAGGTCAACCTCATCTTGAGGACGGCATAAAAATCCGGTAACCCCATCATCTACCACAGCTCGACAGCCAGGGACATCTGTCGCCAGGATGGGTTTTTCCATAGATGACGCTTCTAAGAGAACCTGAGGGATGCCTTCACGATAAGAAGGTAGGACAATACAATCCGCTAATGCTATATGGGAGCGAACATCATCTACTACGCCAAAATAATGAATAGCTTTTTCAGAAATCCATTGATCTATTTGTGAACTGGGTATTGCTGATGGATTTAGTGCATCCAAAGAGCCTAATAAACAAAACTCCACTTGAGGATATTTATTTTGTAAGTGTTTTGCAGCGGCAACAAATTCTCCTACCCCTTTATCCCAAAGTATTCGTCCTATAAATAAAATACGTATTTTTTCTTTAGAAAAATTTGGGGCTAGATGGGGTGAATAGTAATCAAGATCTATTCCTTCTCCCGGTATAACTATAGAATTTTTTGCATCAACTATTTTGTGTTGTAAAAATACTTCTTTGTCGTCTTTATTGAGAAACCAAATTTCTTGAGAAAAACGTAACGCAAAGCGATAGAGGAGCTGTGCTATACGCGATATCCAATTATCATGAATAAAACTGTAACCCAGCCCTGTTATAATAGCAATGCAGCGTATTCCTGCTATTTTTGCAGCAATTGTTCCATAAATATTTAATTTAACCGTATAAGTAAAAAATATATCAGGTTTTTCAATAAACAGTAGCTTAACAATACGTGTTACTAGCGCTATATCCCGCAACGGATTTGTTCCCTTACAATCAACAGCTAAGGGGATATACCGGCAACCTAAATTGATCAATATCTGGGCATAATTGTCTTCTGGCGCAATAACTACAACTTCATAGCCAGCCGCCAGTAGGGCAATAATGAGATTACGGCGAAACTTAGCAATGCTCCAAGCACCATTGGCACCGATGAGTATTTTTTTTGCCATAAGTTAAAGACTAGTAATATTTAAAGTGAACAAGCCTGATAAACAGCTAAAGTTTTCTCTACCATTGGACTTACTGAGAATTCATTCTTAACTCTTTGTTGACCAGCCATTCCTAAACTACTTCTTAATTCCGCGCTTTCCAATTCCAGAAAAGCTTGTGTTAATTTCTGTGGATCTAAGGGCGGGATTAATATTCCTGTTATACCGTCTTCTACTACTTCAGGTATTGCACTCACTTTTGTTGCCACAATAGGGCGTTTAGCTACCATAGCTTCTAGTAATACCAAACCAAAGCCTTCATAAATAGAAGTCAGTACAAAAACATCACAAGCATACATAACTTGCTGGCTGTCAGTTCGAAATCCAGCAAAAATGACTTTTTCGGCAATACCTTTGTCTATAGCAAGTTGTTGTAACTCTGATTGTAGTGGTCCAATTCCTACAATAACTAATCGAGATGGTTTTGTTTCTTGTTTTTGATAAAGAGCATAACCATCAATTAATATATGAAGTGCTTTTTGAGGAGCCAGTCTCGCTACGGTCATAATTCTGTCTCTTATACACATCTGACGCTGCCGACGATACTCCTTGT
>CAWUNB010000026.1:0-12959 GCA_963923745.1 uncultured Thiotrichales bacterium | reverse complement strand
GGCTCGCTCACCCTCCTTGGTGAGCTTCGAAGGAGTACTACTGAATGAAAGCTCTCCGTTATGTTCCTCTGTTCCTGTTTGTACTACTAGCTTACGATGCCATGGTGCTGCTGAGTGGTAATCCCAAAGGTCTGGTGGATACTCCCCTCCATGCTTTCCACTTAGTGTCAGGCGCTTCCTGGGGGCCAACAATCGGCGATGTTTTTTCGATGATTGGCGTGGTGGCGCTCTTCTTTGAATTGGTCAAAGCAACCGACACCAGCGCGACAGCAGCCCTGGACCATATCTTATCGGTCCTAGTGTTCGTTGTTTTTCTGGTAGAGTTTTTAGTGCTGCCGGCAGCCGCGACTTCCACCTTTGTCTTGCTAATGCTGATGTCTCTGCTGGACGTCGTAGCAGGTTTCACCATTAGCGTTGCCAGCGCTCGGCGGGATCTCACCGTGGAAAATAGTTCCCTCCACTGATTCCATGTCGCTGATTTTACTTGGGTTTACCGCTCCCCTACCCGAGAAGGTGGGGAGCTGAGTGACTTCAGGTGTCTTCGGTAGTTTTATTTCCACGGGATTCTAGTTCAGCGGTAAGTGCGTCGCTGAAAGTGGCCGTTCTGACGATAAAGCCTGTGCTTTGGCCGCCACCTGTTCTCGGTTTCATGCCGATGCGTCCCATGGTGTTAAAATGGCCTTTAGCCAAGTGGTCGAGCAATTCATCCAGCCCAACCAAGTGGTAATCCGACTTTTTACCACTAAGCGTGATATCAAAACCCATCGCCGTTGTATTTGGTTTTCCTCTTAAATGGGGAAATACCTGCTCACCCCGCTCATTGGTGGACCAGATTTCGACAAAAAAACCGTCATGGGTAACTTCTAAAGCCATGGTTGGTACCTCCCTAGGCCAATGTCGGCCCGTCGTTTGCGTTGGTTTTGTATAGTTATACTAGCGCGGCTGTGGCTAAAGCATACAGTTCCCCGTTAAGTTGAGTTCCAGAATACTAGACAGTCTACCTATTTTTTATGGGGATAAATTATGAGTCAGGGGTTAACAGGCGTACTCGCTCAAGGTAGCGTGGCACGCCGTAACCAGCGACGTTTTCGCCAGGGACTCGGAGTGATCGGATTGCTGGCGATAAGCGGTTGGTTGTTGCTGCGTTCAGGAACGGAGGCCAACAGTCTTCATTACCGCACAGAAGGGGTCACTCGGGGACGCTTGGTGGTGACTGTTTCAGCCACCGGCATTCTACAACCCACCAATCAGGTGGATGTGGGAAGCGAGTTGTCAGGTTTCATCGAAGCGGTACTGGTAGACGACAACGATCCAGTGCACAAAGGAGATGTATTAGTGCGGTTGGATACGTCCCGCCTACAGGATCAGGTAGAGCGTTCCCGGGCTAGTCTGGCTTCTGCCGAAGCTCAAGTGCGGCAAATGCAGGCCACGGTAGTGGAAGCTACCGCTAATTTGAACCGTTTTCGGGAGATGTTTCGTCTATCCAAGGGCAAGCTACCGGCCCAAGCGGACTTGGACACGGCAGAAGCCACCCTTAAGCGGGCTCAGGCAGCAGAAGCCAGCGCTCGGGCATCGGTGGGGCAGGCGAAAGCTTCCCTGCAGTCTGACCAAACTAATCTCGCCAAAGCCCATATCCGTTCTCCTATTGATGGGGTGGTGCTGTCCCGTAAAGCAGAACCCGGCCAAACCGTAGCTGCCACGTTGCAATCCCCGGTATTGTTCACTTTGGCTGAAAATTTAGCCCGCATGGAATTACAAGTGGATGTGGATGAAGCCGATGTGGGTCAGGTGGCAGCTGGTCAATCTGCTACCTTCACTGTGGATGCTTATCCAGGACGCCACTATCCAGCTCAACTGCGTCGGGTAAGTTTCGGCTCCCAGACGAAAGATGGAGTGGTCACCTATCCTACGGTGTTGGTAGTAAATAATGATGATCTCACTCTGCGCCCTGGCATGACGGCCAGTGCTGAAATTGTCACTGCCCTACGGGACAACACCCTGCGGGTACCCAATGCCGCTCTGCGTTTTACTCCTCCTCGAGCAGATAAAGGGACTGGCAGTTTTATATCCCGCTTAATGCCTCGTCCCCCTACCTCAGAGCGGCGAGCTAATCAGGGGCGAGAAGGCGCAGAAGTTAACAATACTGGGCCTAAGGTATGGGTGCTGCGGGAGGGCCAGCCCTTGGCTGTATCCGTAGTGACGGGCCTGAGTGATGGTCGTTACACCGAGATTCTCCAAGGGGACTTGCCGGTAGCAACGGAGGTGATTTTAGAAGTGGAGGCCCAAGCAGGAGGGCGGCCATGATACTGCCCTTGATTCGGCTGTCAGCCATTACCAAGACCTATGGCCAGGGAGCTGTGGCTTTTCAGGCGCTACGGGGTATCGACCTAACGGTACAGCCTGGTGAATTTATGGCAGTTATGGGACCCAGCGGTTCTGGAAAATCAACGGTAATGAATATCCTGGGTTGCTTAGATACCCCCACCAGCGGTGCATACCAATTCCAAGGAGTCGCCTTGGAGAAATTGGATCGGCATCAATTAGCTTTGGTGCGGCGCCATTTCCTCGGCTTCGTTTTTCAAGGATTTAATCTGCTAGCGAGAACATCCGCCCAAGAAAATGTGGAGCTGCCTCTGCTTTATCGGGGGGCAGCGGCAGACGCTCGCCGGATTGCCGCCCAGGAAGCTTTAGCGGCTGTGGGGCTCGCTGGCTGGGAACACCATACACCAGCGGAACTCTCGGGGGGACAGCAACAGCGGGTAGCCATCGCTCGGGCTATCGTGACCCAGCCTGTTTGCTTGTTGGCAGATGAACCCACTGGTAATTTGGATACCCATACTAGCCATGAAGTCATGGAGTTATTAGTGAACCTTAACCAGCGTCGGGGAATTACGGTCATCATGGTAACCCATGAACCGGATATGGCGGTGTACGCTCGACGGGTGGTGCGTTTTGTGGACGGCCAAGTGGAAAGCGATCAGGTCACGGGAGATAGCTAAATGTTGTGGAATGCCATCCTCCTGGCTTTGCGGGCAATTCGCCGTAATCTGCTGCGTTCCTTTCTCACTACCCTAGGGGTGGTGATTGGTGTGGCAGCAGTTATTGTCATGGTTACCTTGGGCAATGGCGCAACTCAGGCTATTTCTAGTCAAATTGCCAGTCTGGGAAGTAATTTAGTCATCGTTCGTCCTGGACAGCGATTAGGTCCAGGGCGAGATGCTGCCGGTGCCCCCCGTTTTCACTTGGCTGATGTTCAGGCTATCCGTAGTCAAATTAATGGGTTGCGAGCGGTGGCTCCTACCGCGACTAAGGGAGTGACCCTGGTTTACCAGGCGGCAAATTGGTCTACCACGGTTACCGGAACCAGTAACGCTTTTTTTGAAACCGGCAATTGGCTGTTAGCCTCGGGACGGTTATTCAATGAAACCGATGAACGGGCTGGTAAAGCTGTTTGCGTGATTGGGGAAACGGTTCATCGCGAACTCTTTGGCCAACAGGATCCCTTAGGAGCAGAGGTTCGAGTTAAGAAATTTACTTGCCAGGTGATTGGGCTATTGGTCGCTAAAGGTCAGGGGGCGATGGGAATCGATCAGGACGATATTGTGGTTATGCCCTTGCGGACGGTACAGCGCCGTTTGACAGGTAATCAGGAAGTAAATGCATTACATATAGCCATCAAAGAAGCTGGCACGATTGCCGTGGTTAAGAAAGCCTTGGTGGAATTATTGCGGGAGCGTCGTCATATTACCGATAACGAGGAAGATGATTTTTCGGTGGTGGATACCCGTCAAATAGCCGATACCCTATCAGGCACTACCCGGGTACTCACTGGCTTGCTAGGGGCAGTAGCCGGGGTTAGTTTGCTGGTGGGAGGGATTGGTATTATGAATATCATGTTGGTATCGGTAACGGAACGAACCAGGGAAATTGGTATTCGCTTGGCCATTGGTGCTTTGGAAGGGGAAGTGTTACTTCAATTCTTAGTAGAATCGGTGGTGCTGGCTGCTTTGGGAGGCGTTATTGGTATTATCTTAGCCGCCACCCTTTCCATGGCACTAGCGATGGCTATGGATGTTCCCTTTTTGTTTGATCCAGCCGTTGCTTTGCTATCATTTTTATTTTCCGTAACTATTGGTGTAGTTTTTGGTTATTTCCCCGCTCGCCGTGCTGCACGGCTGGATCCTATTGACGCCCTGCGTCACGAATAGTGCGCTTTATCAACCGACTTACCCGTCCTACTCATAGGAGTAACACTGAATGAAAGGCCCTCTCGCCAATATGATGAAACAGGCCCAGCAGATGCAGGCCAATATGCAGAAAGCTCAAGAAGAATTGGCCAACATGGAAGTCACCGGTGCGGCGGGTGGTGGAATGGTGACTGTGGTAATGAACGGTCGTCACGAAGTACGGCGGGTACAGATCGAAGACGATCTCCTCAAAGAAGATAAGGAGATGCTGGAAGACCTGCTAGCCGCTGCCGTGAATGATGGTGTTCGCAAGGTGGAACAAGCGACGACGGACCGGATGTCCTCCCTAACAGCAGGGCTCAGTTTGCCTCCCGGTTTTAAGTTGCCCTTCTAGCGTGACTCCCCTGGTCAAACAGCTTATGGAGGCTCTGCGCTGTTTACCTGGCGTGGGTGTCAAGTCAGCCCAGCGAATGGCCCTTCATCTGCTGGAACGGGATCGGGAAGGGGCTCGACGGCTGGCGGTGGCTTTAACAACGGCGGCGGATCGGGTAGGGCGTTGCCGGGGCTGCCGTAGCTTAAGTGAAACGGAGTTATGCCCTCTGTGCACCAATCCCCAGCGAGACAGCGGGTTATTGTGCGTCGTAGAAACGCCGGGGGATGTTTTGGCACTGGAGCAGGCCACTGGATTTCGTGGCCGTTATTTCGTGCTCATGGGGCATCTCTCCCCCCTGGATGGTATCGGTCCAGCCGAGCTGGGACTGCCGCTGTTGGATGCCCGATTGGCCAGCGGCGAAGTACGGGAAGTCATCTTGGCAACCAATCCCACCGTGGAGGGAGAGGCTACTGCCCATTATTTGGCCCAACTGTGCCGAACCCACGGGGTAAGGGCAACACGTATCGCCCACGGTGTGCCGTTAGGGGGAGAGCTGGAGTACGTGGACAGCGGCACGCTATCCCACGCTTTTGCTGGACGGCGGGATCTGTGATGGTATTAGTGCAGTGCTTGCTCCAGATCCGCCAATAAATCGTTTACATCCTCTAAGCCCACCGACAATCGCACCATGGCATCACTGATACCCCGGCGCTGGCGTTCTTTAGGCTCAATACCGTGGTGAGTAGTGGTCACGGGTTGAGTGACTAAACTCTCTACCCCACCAAGACTTGGGGCAATAGCGAATAGTTTTAGCTTATCTACCACCCCTATCGTACTGGTTAAATCACCAATCAGTTCTAGAGTGACCATCCCCCCAAAGCCATTCATTTGGCGACGGGCGATGTCATAACCCGGGTGATCAGGCAAACCGGGGTAAAGTACTCGCGCCACTTTAGGGTGACTAGCCATGGCCCAGGCAATAGCTAAGGCAGACTGGTTTTGTCGTGCCACACGCACTGGCAGAGTAGCCAAACTGCGGGCTAACAGAGCCGCTGTTTCCGGGGCTGGAACCGTGCCCAAATTTTTCCGCCAATTCCATACTGGTTCTAACAACGCCCGCGATCCTAATAAGGCACCCGCCGTTAAATCGCTATGCCCCCCCAAATATTTAGTAGCACTATGGACAACTATATCTGCCCCTAGCGTTAAAGGCTGCTGATTAACTGGTGAGGCAAATGTATTATCAACTACTAATAACGCTTGATAGCGATGGGCCAATGCAGCCAAGGCCGCAATATCAAATACTTCTAAAGTAGGGTTAGTAGGTGTTTCTACAAACAGCAATTTAGCGCCCTGGGCTAACCGCTGCTCTACTTGGTCTAATTCATTGCTCAATAGTAGATAAGTGGGAATACCCAATATGGGTAACTGGGAACCAATTAACTCAATGGTCCCACCGTAAGCGTCTCCTAAGCAAATAATGCCTTCCTTCCCGTGACAAAGAAGTACAGCAGCTTCTGCTGCCATTCCTGAATTAAAAGCTAAAGCCATTTCCGCTAATTCTAAAGTAGCTAACTTTTCTTCTAAAGCAAAAATAGTGGGATTAAAACCATAGCGAGTATACAAGGGACCTTGACGACGACCTTCTAAGACATCCATTAGATCAGCGGTGGTTGGATAAGCAAAAGTAGTGCTATTGTAAATTGGTAGATGGGGAGGTGAACCGACATTATCAGCTGTTGAAAATTGAGAATTATGCACACACCGAGTAGAAAAACCAGGGAGCTTCAACATAGTTATTATTCCTGTCAAGTTAAATACTATTACGTAGCATTAGTTCTTTAGGATGGGGATTGAGATAAAGTTGTCGCTGTATGTACGGATCAGGATAACGACGAAAATGATGTTTCAGTAAAGTAACGGGAACAATAAGGGGAACTCTTCCTAACCGATAGGCGTCCAGCACTTCCAGTATTTCTGCTTTATCATCGCCTTCCAAATGACGTTTTAAATACCCCATCAAGTGTTGCAACACATCTGTGTGGCGCTTACGGGTAGCCTGTTGGCGTAAATGTTCCATAAATCCTTGGATATATTCATTGGCTAATTCTGATAGGGGTCGACTATTCAACTGAGCCACCAACCGACCAAGGGCACGGTAGCGTACTTCTCCATGGGACATTAAAATTAATTTGTGCTCAGTGTGAAAATCTAATAACCCTCCAGGAGTAAGTCCGCTGAATAGTAAATCTTGCCAGCGTTTATAGGCAAATACCCGCTCAATAAAATTTTCTCGTAGCATGGGATCCCCTAATCGTCCTTCTTCTTCCACGGGCAATAAGGGCTGGCCCTTCATTATTTCTTTAGCAAATAATCCTGTACCGGGTTTAGGTAGTGATCCTGTTTCGGGATAAACTTTTACCCGTTCCATTCCACAACTAGGTGATTTTCGTTTAAAAATAAATCCACTAATATCGGTTAATAATGCGGCCTGATCGCGTCCATAATTTTGCAATAAGTGTGTAACATCTAAATTAGGGCGACGTGTTCCTACCGCTCTGGGATCCGCAGGATCACCCACTAAACGGATAGGCTCCCTTGGAATTCCCAACCCAATAGCCACTTCTGGGCAAACCGGCACGAAATCAAAAAATCCCGCTAACGTACCAGTAACATAAGCGTCTCGTTTATGACCAGCATCAAAACGAACCTCTTGGCCTAATAGGCAGGAACTAATTCCTAGCCGTGGCCGTAGTTCTGAAACAGGTATGGGTGAAGTCATTATTTACCCCCATGAATTAATGATAGTCTCGATCGGGAATCATAAGTTTATTAAGAAACCAAGCAACGCTATAAACAATAAAAAATGCAAATACAATATCACTCAAAAAATGCCCACCTTGAATAATACGAACTAATCCGATAAGGCTGCCTACGGTTAATCCTATTTGCAAAATCTGCCGTCGATAGCGAGTCATAACAAAACAAAAAGTAGCTAGATAATACCCTACAGCAGCATGACCACTGACATAAGAACAATTTTTGCCGCATTGGTTAGTGGGGGTTAATGCGGTAGTAAATTGTTGGCTACCACCAAAGTATTGAATTTGATTTGGACGGGCCCGTCCCCAGTGATCTTTAAAAACACTATGAACAATTAGCCCAGGTCCAAGAATTAGCACGAGTAATAAATAACCAATTCGCCGTCGTTGAGAGCGCAATTTACTAAAATCAGGGAACCAAGAGGCAAAAAACGCTCCCCCTAGTCCTAAGGTGATAATAACGGCAAGATATTGAGTGCCATGGTAAATAGTTACCATCAAAAAATGATCTTTTAGATAAAACCCTCCCCCAACTTCTGTCGTTGTTTTATAAAATAACCCACTAAACCATAAATCTAACTGGGAAAACAGACCAAATAGTATTCCACAACCAATAAAAATCCCTAGTAGGGGATAGTTACTCAAGAAATAAACTAATGGTTTGACAAAAAGCTTTCTTTGCCAATGAATCGTCATGGATTTCAGAAAAACAAAAAGAAAGAAGCACTTCCAGGGAAGTGCTTCACTTTGAGTGATACTAGCAACAGCTAGGGTTTATTTGGGTTGGGCAGGCGTTGTAACAGATCGTCCAGACGCCGTTCAATATTATTCAGCCGTTCCTCCAACCCTCCGTTAGGTCCCGGACCACCTCCCCACGGAGGAGGAGCGTACATTGGCATGGGAGGCATCATTCCCCATGGTCTGGCACCGGGCCCACCAACTGGACCGTTTTGGCCAGGTTCCTGATTTGGATTTTCCATGGGGGGCTGTAGACCAGCCTGAGAGGGTGGTTGAGGTGGCATCATGGGTCTGGGGGAATGGGGATGGTGCATCCCCGGTCCTGGCATTCCTCCCCAGCCGCCGCCTGGCCCTCCCTCCATACCCATGTCATGCTTATGGTGGGGGCAGCCAGGGTCACCAAGATTTAAACTCGGTGGGGACCCGTTCATTCCCATGGGAGGAGTCCCATCTACTGGAGCAG
Source organism: uncultured Thiotrichales bacterium (assembly GCA_963923745.1). Classification (GTDB taxonomy): domain Bacteria; phylum Pseudomonadota; class Gammaproteobacteria; order CAIRSR01; family CAIRSR01; genus CAWUNB01. The sequence goes on along the minus strand of CAWUNB010000026.1, from coordinate 4,376 downwards.
TCCCCGAGGGAGGAGCAGAATCACCCCAAGCCGCTGTTGATACCAAAGTTGTTGCTAGGACAAACGTTAAGTAGTTTTTATTCATGCTTCCTCCGCTATGACTAGTTATGAGCTATGACTAGTTATGACAGCTATTGGGTATCAAGGAAGCGACATCCTCCGGGTCTAGATCGAATCCCACCGACCAGCCAGGATTGAGGGCAATACCTATTCCCACCCCCACCCGCTCGATAACCCAACGCCACTCAGCCAACAACCCTCCACTAAACCCTGCATAATTAGCCACAAAGGGCTTAGCTCGCTCCGGGCTAGTGAAAAGTACCAACACCTCTACACCGTCCTCACGTTTAATTCGCAGCGGATCCGCCTGGGTACTGATCTGAATACCTAGTCGATTAATGCTGTCCCGCACTGGCATAAACACCTGAGCATCCATTAACCGTTCCATGAAAACATCGCTGGCTAAACGACCTTCCTGGGCCGCCACTAAATCCTGCTCTAAAGAATTTCTTGCTTCAAATGGCTCGTCGTTCATTGCCGCGTTGCTCTAAAAGGAAACTCAGGTTTGGCTAAATCAATTAGAAAAAATAATGCCCCGCTTTACCAATTCTTCCAGAATAACCAAGGCGCACTGAGGAGGATCGAGCTTGGCAGAATCTAAAATAATCTCCGGTGCTTCAGGGGCTTCATAGGGATCATCTATGCCGGTGAAGTTTTTCAATTGACCTGCCCGAGCTTTTTTATACAGGCCTTTCGGATCCCGTTGCTCACAAACTTCAATAGGAGTAGCTGGGTAGATTTCCAAAAACGGCAACCCTCCCGCCAGGTGCATAGCTCGCACATTGTCTCGGTCTTGGCGATAAGGTGAAATAAAACTGGCAATACTGATAATACCAGTATCTGCAAATAACTTTGCCACTTCTCCGATTCGACGAATATTCTCTGCCCGATCTTCAGCAGAAAAACCTAAATTTTTATTCAGGCCGTGGCGGATGTTATCTCCATCCAATACGTAAGCCAGATGTCCTCGCTCCATTAATAAGTGTTCCAGAGTAAAAGCAATGGTGCTTTTACCTGAACCGGACAGCCCAGTAAACCATAAGGTCGCACCGTGCTGACGTAACATGGCTTCGCGCCGATCCCGAATAACATGACCTTCATGCCAAGTAACATTAGTGGCACGCACTACGCCTGCTTGCTCCCAACCGCTACTATTCATTACGCTGCGCGGGAAACCTGATTCCTCTCGGAACAGGAGGGATAGCACAGCGGATAAACCGCCCCTATTCCCGCTCTCCTCGTTTGGTCTTTGGCTATCTGTGATATTTAAGGAAAACCGTTCACTGGACTCATACAGCCCGTAGGTCAGTATAGGCAACCACCTCTACCCCCTCAACTACGGGAACAGTTCTCTACCAGCTTTAGCGAAACTAACGCTTCAAGCCCGGCGATAAACAGGGTTGAATTGCTTGGAGAATCCCTTTGAATACTTTGGCATTCCCACTAACGATATTGCCACTATCCAGGTAGTTTTCTCCTCCCACAAAATCCCCCACCAGCCCGCCAGCTTCCCTTACCAGTAAGGCACCAGCAGCAATATCCCATTCTGCTAAGCCCAACTCCCAGAAACCATCCAAACGCCCGGCTGCGACGTAGGCTAAATCCAGGGCAGCAGAACCGGCTCGGCGAATATCAGTCACCTGTTGATTGAACAATGCGCGAAAAGTGGCCAGATAATCATCCATGTGTTGTTGTAAACGAAAGGGAAAACCCGTTCCCAGGAGCGCGCCTTCCAATCCCTTGATTCCGGAAACACGGATGCGCCGGTCGTTAAGTTGGGCACCCGCTCCCCGGCTAGCGGTGAACAGCTCCTGGCGGAGGGGATCGTAGACCACGGCCTGCTCCAGGCGACCACGGTGTTTTACCGCGATGGAGACAGCAAACTGGGGAAAGCTGTGGAGGAAGTTGGTGGTTCCATCCAATGGGTCGATGACCCAAACAAATTCATCATCTCCCTGACTACCGCTTTCTTCTGCCAAGATGCCGTGATGGGGATAGGCGCGGCGAATGGTGCGAATAATTTCATTTTCAGCGTTGCGATCCACTTCGCTGACGAAATCATTTGTCCCTTTAACATCGATGTGATAACCCCCACCCTGAGCCAGGGCGCGAGCGATAACGCTACCGGCGGCACGAGCGGCACGCACGGCGATATTGAGCATAGGTTGCATAGCGAAAGCCGACCGAAGGGTTAGTCTTTTCAGGGTACACTAAATCCAACTGGGTTACGTAGCGTCGGCGGGTGTTCCGCCCTAGGTAACTTCACTCTGGCATAACTTTACCTGTTGCTGATGACTCCTACTCCTGATTTGTTCTCTTATCCTCGTTATTGGGCCAAGCGTTTCGGTACGGCTCCTTTCCTGCCCCTGTCTCGGGATGAAATGACCCAGCTAGGTTGGGATGCCTGCGACGTCATTATCGTGACTGGGGATGCTTACATAGACCATCCAAGTTTTGGGATGGCCCTAGTGGGACGGCTATTGGAGGCTCAAGGTTACCGGGTGGGTATCATCGCCCAACCGGATTGGCACAGCGCGGAACCTTTCAAAGTGTTAGGCCGGCCTACTTTGTTTTTCGGAGTTACAGCCGGCAACATGGATTCTATGGTTAATCGCTATACCGCTGAACGGCGTCTTCGCAGCGATGATGCCTATACCCCCGGTGGTGTTAGTGGCCATCGCCCCGATCGGGCAGTAATTGTTTATAGCCAGCGCTTACGGGAAGCTTATCCTGACGTCCCTATCGTTATTGGTGGTATTGAAGCAAGTCTGCGGCGGGTGGCCCACTACGACTACTGGTCCGACAAAGTACGCCGATCGATATTGGTGGATGCCAAGGCAGATTTATTGATTTATGGCAATGCTGAGAGGGCGTTGGTGGCACTGGCCCATCGATTAGCTCGCCGGGAAGCCATCGCTGATATTACTGATTTGCGGGGCACCGCTTGGTTGGCTCGATCGGGAGGTGAAACTCGGGAGGAAACAACCGATTGGAGTGAGTTGTCTTGGGAACAGGTAGAAAGGGGAGGAGAGGGCCACGGTCCTCGGCCAGCCCGAGATCGCCAGGTGATACGACTGCCTGCATACGAGGCGGTAGCGGCTAATCCGGCACTGTATGCCCTCGCCAGCCGGGTAATGCACTTGGAAACTAATCCGGGTAACGCCCGTCCCCTGGTACAACGCCATGACAAGCGGGATTTGTGGCTCAATCCGCCCCCCATTCCCCTTACCACCCGGGAGATGGACCGAATCTACGAACTCCCCTACGCCCGCCAACCCCATCCCTATTACGGAGATGCTCGCCTTCCCGCCTACGAGATGATTCGCTTTTCCATCACTACCATGCGGGGGTGTTTTGGTGGTTGTACTTTTTGTTCTATTACCGAACACGAGGGACGAATCATCCAGTCTCGTTCAGAGGAATCCCTGGTACGGGAAGTGGAGCAAGTCAGGGATACGGTACCGGGTTTTACCGGGATTATCTCTGATCTGGGAGGCCCCACTGCCAATATGTATCGAATGCACTGCAACGATCCGGCAACCGAAGCGGCTTGTCGTCGTCTTTCCTGCCTTTATCCCACGGTTTGTCAGCGGTTGAATACCGATCACGCTCCCTTGATCCGTCTTTATCGCCGCACTCGAATGTTACCCGGCATTAAGCGAATCCTAATTGCCTCAGGATTACGCTACGATCTGGCAGTATTGTCGCCGGATTACGTACGGGAGCTGGTGACCCATCATGTGGGGGGCTATCTCAAAATTGCCCCTGAACACACGGAAACCAACCCTCTCCAATTAATGATGAAGCCGGGGGTAGGAACCTATACCCGTTTTAAAACCCTATTTGATCGTTTCTCCCGAGAAGCAGGTAAAGAACAATATTTAATCCCTTACTTTATTGCTGGTCATCCAGGGACGACTGATCAGGATATGATTCAATTGGCTTTATGGCTTAAAGCTAACGACTATCGGCTAGATCAAGTACAGGGATTTCTTCCTTCCCCCATGGCGATTGCCACTGCCATGTACCACACCAGCCACAATCCCTTGCGACGGATAAAGAGCGAAGAGGTGAATGTTTATGTACCTCGGGGAGAACGACAACGCCGGCTCCATAAAGCGCTGTTACGCTGGCACGATCCGACCAACTGGCCATTGCTACGGGAAGCCTTAAAACGATTAGGACGGGCGGACCTCATTGGTAACGGTCGCCGCCATTTGGTACCAATGTGGCAGAAACAGGAATCTCCCGAGAAAAATCGGCAAAAGTTCCATAGGGGATAAACTCGGTGGAGTAGAGTTTCCGAAGGGGTTTTC
>CAWUNB010000025.1:0-13037 GCA_963923745.1 uncultured Thiotrichales bacterium | reverse complement strand
ATTCCCCAGTAGCATTGCGTCAATTGCCTGAGGGGGCTTTGCCTGCCTTAGCAGAAGAGCTACGTCAGTTTCTTATTCACTCGGTGGGACGCACGGGTGGTCATCTGGCAGCCAGCCTTGGCACCGTTGAGTTAACCTTGGCCCTTCACTATGTTTTCAACACTCCTGATGATTGCCTAGTATGGGATGTAGGACACCAAGCCTATATTCATAAAATATTAACCGGACGACGGGAAGGGATGGCTTCTCTGAGGCGAAAAAACGGTCTAGCCGGATTTCCCAAACGAGAGGAAAGTGAGTACGACGCCTTCGGGGTTGGCCATTCCAGTACTTCCATTAGTGCGGCTCTAGGAATGGCAGTGGCAGCACAAGGCATAACCAATAACCGGCGACAAGTAGTGGCTATTATTGGTGATGGTGCCATGACTGCTGGAATGGCTTTCGAGGCCCTCGATCATGCAGGCGATCTGAAGGCCGATCTTTTGGTCGTGCTTAATGACAATAAAATGTCCATTTCCCCTAATGTGGGGGGGCTTGCTAATTCTCTAGCCCGTGTATTATCAGGACGAGTTTATTCCTCAATGAGGGAGAGAAGCAAAAAAGTTCTAAGTCACATGCCCAATTCTGTCTGGGAATTCGCTAGACGAGCGGAAGAGCACATGAAAGGCATGGTGGTACCGGGAACACTATTTGAGGAGCTAGGATTCAATTACATAGGCCCCATTGATGGTCATGACTTCCCCACTCTAATTCGTACCCTCACCAATTTACGTGCTCTTAAAGGACCGCGATTACTCCATATTGTGACCCGTAAGGGTAAGGGATATTCGCCGGCGGAAGATGATCCCTGTGCCTATCACGGAGTCTCAGCGTTTGATCCCGATACCGGTGAATTTTTGCCAGCTAAAAATGCCGGTCCCACTTTTACCCAAGTTTTTGGGGAGTGGCTGTGTGATGCAGCAGAGCAAGATGAGCGCTTGGTCGCCATCACCCCTGCTATGCGAGAAGGCTCCGGATTGGTCCGTTTTTCTGAGCAGTACCCTGATCGCTACTTCGACGTCGGTATTGCAGAGCAACACGCAGTAACTTTTGCCGCTGGTTTGGCCTGTGAAGGACGCAAACCGGTAGTAGCTATCTACTCCACTTTTCTCCAACGGGCCTATGACCAGTTGATCCATGATGTAGCATTGCAAAACTTGCCTGTGCTGTTTGCTATTGATCGGGCAGGGATTGTTGGCCCAGATGGTCCTACCCATGCAGGGGCCTTTGATCTGTCGTTTCTACGCTGTGTCCCCAATTTATTGATCATGGCACCCGCTGACGAAAATGAATGTCGGCAAATGCTCTATACCGGTTTTTGCCACAAAGGCCCAGCAGCAGTGCGCTATCCTCGGGGTAATGGCCCAGGCACTCCGGTACAACGGGTGATGACTCCCCTCCCCTTGGGGCGGGGGGAAGTAAGACGTCAGGGGCAAAACATCGCATTGCTGGCTTTTGGCAGTCTGGTGGCTCCTGCAACCTCTGTAGCAACACAGTTGGAGGCAACCCTGGTCAATATGCGCTTCGTCAAACCTCTCGATACCACCCTACTCAAAGAGTTAGCAAACAGCCATGGGTTTTTAGTTACTCTAGAAGAAAATAGTGTGGCAGGAGGAGCAGGAAGTGCCATCAATGAATACTTGGCCAGCGTTGGACTTTATCCTCGTTTGCTTAACTTGGGCTTACCTGATTACTTTACTGGTCAAGGTAGCCGAGAGGAGTTACTGGCGGAATACGGTTTAGACAGTACAGGCATCCTGAGAACAGTCACCGCCTGGTTAGCGTCATTTGGAATCCCTTGTTGAGGTTTATCCTTTTACTATGAATACGACTATTTCTTCATCCATTGCGGATGTGCAAAGCAGTCCTGATACCCGCCAAATTGCTATTGATAAAGTTGGCATTAAAAATATTCGCCACCCTGTGCGTATTGGTGAACGAACAGGAGGAGAACAGCACACTATTGCGAGTTTTAATATGTACGTAAACCTCCCGCATAATTTTAAGGGAACTCATATGTCCCGATTTGTGGAAATTCTCAATCGCCACGAACGAGAAATTACCCTCAATTCTTATCGAGACATGCTAGGAGAGATGGTAGAAACCCTAGAAGCGGAAGCCGGTCACATCGAAATGACTTTTCCCTTCTTTATCAACAAAACCGCTCCTGTTTCTGGCGTACAAAGTTTAATGGATTACGATGTCACCTTTATTGGCGAGATTAAAGCAGGTGAACCAATAATGTGGCTCAAAGTAGTTGTACCCGTTACTAGTTTATGCCCATGTTCTAAGGAAATTTCTAATTACGGTGCCCACAACCAGCGCTCCCATGTCACCGTAACGCTACGTACTGCTAGTTTCATGTGGATTGAAGAAGTTATTGAATTAGTAGAAAGGGAAGCCTCTTGTGAATTGTACGGTTTACTAAAACGTCCAGACGAAAAATTCGTTACCGAACGAGCTTACGAAAATCCTAAATTTGTTGAAGATATGGTGCGAGATGTGGCTGCTCGCCTTAATAGCGATGATCGCGTAGCTGCTTACGTGGTTGAATCAGAAAATTTTGAATCTATTCATAATCATTCTGCTTATGCTTTAATTCAAACAGATAAAAAGCTGACACCGTCCTAAACAAGAGTTGCTATTAAAGGTGATAGTTAAAAAAATTTACCATCAGATTCATGAGGCCGATCCGTGACTGGAGAATTGCGAGAAACGCTATCTCTAATGCGGAGTTCTTTGATTGCCACTTTTCGTCCTCCTGATCTGGAAGAATCTCGACTAGCAGCCCTCGCAGCAGGGTTAGCTAACCAGTTGGCAGATTGGCCTCCCCGAAGTCCAAGCCTCAGCCAACGGGAAGCCTTGGGACGAACTCTAATTCGGCTGTGGCGAAACGGCCAGTTGCCTCAGCATTGGCCAGCCGCTCTGGTCCGTCGTGCTGGTTGGGTAGTACTGGATAGTTGGCCTGGTCCGGGGGGCTTCCGTTTGATGTTGGCGGAAGAGCCGGGTTTTCTTCATCCCTGGCTCACTGCCCTGGAAAATCAAGCTAGAATTGATGCAGCAGGCCCCCTGCTGCACTCTCTGCTCCGCCTTTATCCCGTTGACCGCCCCTACCTTCCCTCAATTCGAGATACCCTGAAACGTCTGATAGCTCGGGGTGAAGGTCCCACTAGCCGTATTCGCCGCGAAATTAGCCAGCACTTTGGATTGCTAGCCAACGATGGTCCTCGAACGTTGATGCGTCAACTCAGTCGGGGAGAACCCCTTTCCGTGCTCAAAGGGGCTGGCCTAGCCGGAGAATTGATTCGGGGACGCTTCGTAGAGGAAGCTTGGAGCCAGTTAGCTAGTGAAGCCCAGCGAGAAAAATCCTCAGAAACAGATAAACTGGGTCCCGTTGCCCGCCGCTTGTTGGCGCTATCTCTAGTTTCTGCAACCCCCTCCCCTTCTCGTAAAGTTTCTGACATTTCCCCTCTTGCTGAGGGACTGCGCTTTCCCCAACGGGGCAGTGAACTAGCTAATGCCTTGCTACTGCCCTGGCAAAAACAAGCAACCAAACTACCCACTGCTGCTCGAGATCCCTTGCTGGCTATCCTCGGAGATCCCAGAGAGGAACGATCTGCAGGAAATTGGCAAGGGGTAGCCGCCCCCGCTCGGGCAGTTCTTTACCAGAATCTTGCCGGAGAAACCTTAGAAGATTTTTTCAAGTTGCTGGAAAGCATTGCTCGCCGGGATCCGGCTATTGATCGTTACCGTCATCAGCGCAAAGCCTTGTGGGAAAGCTGTCGCAGGCAAGGTGCACTGACGGATGCTTGGATTACCATTGGCCCTGCCTTATTACCCGAAGCGATTCGTTGCTTCGGTGAACGGGCTAAACGCTATGGAATATTAGGTCATGCAGTAGGGGCCCGTTCTCACCATGGTTTGCTATTGCTACGGGTCGCCGGAGTAACCCTTGCGGAAGGATCCCATGGTGGTCCCTATCATCTGTGGCTGCCCGATAATTCCCAAAGCCCCCCCTTCTATCAAACTCACTACGCCACCGAATCCCTTGAGCGAGCAGCAGATAGAGTTCGAGCTCGCTACGATGATCCCAAGGGGGGCTGGAGGGCTGATCTACTTCGGTATCTAACGTCTGTGACTGGAGTACGCTTAGAATTGGACTATTCGGAGTAGAAAACTGGGGGATAGTAGTTGACTAAAATAGTCTACTTCATGTTACCATAGCGGTCACTTTAACCTTTAAGAGAAAATCGTCATGCAAGTCGAGGTAGCAGGTAAAACTATTCAACTCAGTGAAGCTGGCTGGCTGGAAGATTTGGGTGAATGGTCTGAAGAAGTGGCTGTAGCCATCGCTCACAACGAAAAAGTAGAGATGGGTCCTGAGCACTGGGACATCGTAAATACCGCTCGGGAATATTTCCATGAGCATGGTTCAGTAGCTGAACCTCGAGTTTTCTCCAAAATAATGAAGGAGAAATATGGCGCAGATCGTTCGTCAAGCAAGTACATCTACGACCTGTTTCCATACGGCTTGATAAAATCAGCTAACAAAATTGCTGGTCTACCCCGCCCCAAGGGTTGTAGCTAACCCTTTGCATCCTGTTCCCCTTACCCCCTTTAAAGGGGTAGGGATTTTTCTCCGTGGACGAACACGAGTACCACCAAGCCTACCGTACCACTAATCCGCTGCCCTGCCCTTTTGAGCGGGCTGTGTTAGTGCGTTGTTGTGCCTGTGAAAAAGCGCAACGCTTGTTTATCGCCGAACGGGAAGGTGTTGCTTGCCGCCAAGCTGCAGCCAGGGAAGTGTGTAATCAGGTTCATGAGCTTCTCAAAGAAAAGTCTCGTTTTGCCCTTGGGTTAGCCCACGTTCCCGGTGAGCTTCCCTACGGCAAAGCCATGCGCGTGATATGTGGTGGACTCACAGGTCTTCAGGAAGCCCTCCACCCCCAGCGACTAGTGGTAGGTAATGTTTATGAATTGCTCCGTGGACTTTTGGCCCACTATGGATCCTGGGAACAGTTACCTTGGAATGAAATCGTTCGGGCAGTGGGAGCATTTCAACTGCGTCGGCGTCGTTCTCCCCAACACTAAAAATTGTTATTAGGTATTAATCCAGCACACTAGTCCCGACAAGGGTTAAACTGAAGAGGCGGCTCGCTGGATAGCGAACCTGCTTACCCCCTCCACTGAATCCATTGCAGCGGCATCTCTATGAGCGAAGATTTCCAAACCCTCCTTGGCGAGTTTGAACAACAACGCAAGGGCTCGGCCCGTCTTGCACCCCGGCCCGGTGACCGGGTACGCGGTCGAATTCTCTCCATCGGGCCAGAATGGGCCTTGGTGGACCTGGGCCTTAAATCGGAGGGCCAAATTAGCGTAGCGGATTTAGCTAATGGTGAGGAACAACCCCCTCTTGGAGAAGGTGATGCCCTTGATGCGGTAGTCCTTAGCCGAGATGCTCTTACTGGCGCAGTAACCCTCAGCCGAGGAGCAGGTCGTAAGATCCGCAACGATGCCGGTCTGCAACAGGCCTATGAAACGCAAATGCCGGTGGAAGGGTTGGTTACTGGGGTAACCAAGGGGGGATTGGAGGTGCAGGTGGCTGGGACTCGGGCATTTTGCCCTGCTTCCCAGGTAGATAGCCGCTTCATAGAGGACCTACAACCCTATATTGGTCAGCGTTTAGTATTCCGTATCACTCGCTATCAAGGCGGCCATCGACCCAATGTGGTGTTATCTCGGCGAGTTATGTTGGAGGAGGAGCAGCGCAATCGGGCAGCTGAAGTCCGCGCCCAATTAGAGGTAGGGGCCATTCTTAAGGGCACCATTACCTCTATTAAGGATTTTGGTGCCTTCGTGGATTTGGGAGGAGTTGAAGGCATGATCCACGTAAGTGAATTAGCCCATGGTCGAGTTACTAAACCCCAAGATGTTCTAACGGTTGGCCAAGGGGTAGAGGTGGCGGTCATGCGAATCGATAAAACCGATAATCCTCGCCAGCCTGAGCGTATCGCTTTATCCATTCGGGCACTGGCAGCTGACCCTTGGCAGGAAGCAGAAAGCCGCTACCCCTTAGGTTCCCAAGTCCAAGGCAAAGTAACCCGCCTGCAACCCTTTGGTGCTTTTGTGGAACTGGAAGCGGGAATAGAGGGACTGATCCATATTGGTGAATTGGCCAGTGGCCGACGAATCACCCATCCCCGAGAAGTAGTTAATCCAGGGGATAGCGTGGAGGCCTTAGTCCTGGCTGTGGATGTCTCTAAACGACGTATCAGCCTGACTCTGGACCTCAACCGCCAAGTGGAGCCAACAGTGGACGTTGCCGCCTACCGCAACACTCCATCCCGCCCCGCCCCAGCAGGTAAAGGAAGTAAGGGAGGAAAAACAGATACCAGAACAGCAGGTAGCGGGGAAAGTGACAGCATTGGCACATTTGGTCAATTGTTGCGGGATAGCTTAACCAAGGCAACCAAAGGTTAGGGATCTCGCTGAACAATTCCCCGAAGTTTGTTTGCTAGGTTGAAGATCTCAGGGGGCAGATAGCCCTGCCCCCCTAGGTATAGAGGCAATTCAGACGTACCGCCATGAGACTGCTCCGCTTGCTATTCACCGCAATTGCCCTGTGGCTGGGGTGGGTACTGTTTCGTCGCTGGTGGCGTAGTCAAAAAATCCGTCCTTCCCCTCCCCCTTCGGCACCTCCAGTTCATACTGTGCGGTGTGCCTACTGTGGAGTTTATCTCCCCCAAGAAGCAGCGCTACGAGTGGGGGATAGCTGGTACTGTAGTCCTCAACATCGAAAAACTGCCCCGCTCTAGTCTCTGACCTCGCAAAATTGTCTCCCGCACCAGGGTCATAAATTCACCTAGCCCTTGTTTTTTGCCTGGATCGTCCCCATGTGTCGGCAACCCGGCGCTTTTTGAGCCACCCCGGATACCTTACCCTTGTTCAACAGAGGTCCTCACGATGACAGTAGCAGCCCATAAAGAAACTCTTGGTTTTCAGACTGAAGTTAAACAACTGTTGGATTTAATGATTCACTCTCTGTATAGCAACAAAGAAATCTTTTTGCGGGAATTAATTTCCAATGCAGCGGATGCCGTCGATAAACTGCGTTTTGAAGCACTGTCCAATGACGGTCTTTACGAAGGAGATACTGATCTAAAAATTGGAGTTGCCTTTGATAAGGAAGCTCGCACCATTACTGTAACTGATAATGGGGTGGGAATGAATCGGACTGAAGCCATTGAAAATTTAGGAACTATTGCTCGCTCTGGGACTAAAACCTTTTTACAAGGTCTTACCGGTGATCAGGCCAAAGATGCTAAATTAATTGGTCAATTTGGTGTGGGATTCTATTCATCTTTTGTGGTAGCTGATCGGGTAACTGTAACAACCCGCCGTGCAGGTTTAACGGCAGAACAAGGTGTTCGCTGGGAGTCTGGAGCAGATGGCCAATTCACTGTAGAGACAGTGGAAAAAGTAACTCGGGGTACGGAAGTCGTTTTACATTTGCGAGATGAGGAAAATGATTTCCTCGATAATTGGCGGTTACGGAGTATTATTACTAAATACTCTGACCACATCCCCTTACCTATTGTACTTAAATCCGATAAAACGGAAAAAGACGAGGAAGGAAAGGAAAGCGCTGACGAAGTAGTCAACCGAGCGGCGGCATTGTGGACTCGTTCTAAAGCAGATATTCAGGAAGCAGAGTATCAAGAATTTTATAAATATGTTGCCCATGACTACGAAAATCCTCTATCCTGGGTCCATAGTCACGTAGAGGGGAAATATGAGTATAGTTTATTACTCTACTTGCCTGCTCGAGCTCCTTTTGATTTATGGGATCGGGATAGTCGCCATGGAGTTAAACTCTATGTGCGGCGAGTTTTCATTATGGATGATGCTAAAGACTTATTGCCCAGTTACTTACGTTTTGTTCGAGGAGTAGTGGACTCCGATGATCTCCCGTTAAACATTAGCCGGGAGATTCTACAAGGCAGTAAAGTAGTAGATGCTCTTCGTCATGGCGCTACGGCTAAGATCTTAGGTTTGCTAGAAGAACTAGCCAAAGATCGTCCTGAAGAATATGCTAATTTCTGGAAAGAATGCGGGCGTGCCCTTAAAGAAGGACCTGCAGAAGATTACGCAAATAAAGCTCGCATTGCTAAATTGCTGCGCTTTACTTCCACTAATACCCCAGGAGATGGACAAGATGTTGCTTTGGGTGATTATCTGGAACGGATGAAAGAAGGCCAGAATCACATCTATTACCTGACTTCCGATAGTCTATCTGCTGCCCGTTCTTCTCCCCATTTAGAAGTATTCCGCCGCAAAGGGGTGGAAGTATTACTCTTAACGGATCGAGTAGATGAATGGCTAGTAGCCCATCTCACGGAATTTGAAGGTAAGACACTAAAATCCGTTTCTCAAGGAGCCTTGGATTTAGGGGCTCTGGCAGATGAAGAAGAAAAGAAACAAGCCGAAGCAGCTACCGCCACCCATAAGGAATTACTGGAACGGGTTAAGACTACCCTTGGGGAACGGGTAAAAGAAGTTAGGGTTAGCTCCCGCTTAACGGATTCTCCAGCCTGCCTAGTGAGTGATGAGATGGGGATGTCTGTCCACCTAGAGCGGGTGCTACGAGCAGCCGGTCAGAAAGTACCTACCGTCAAGCCCGTTTTAGAAATCAATATTGAACATCCTTTAGTTCAGACGATGGAAAAAGAAATCCAGGATGATCGCTTTAATGATCGGGTAGAGATTTTATTTGATCAATCTCTACTAATGGAGGGAGGACAACTGGAAGATCCTTCTGCTTATGTACGTCGAGTCAATCGATTGCTAACGACGGGTTAGCAGAGGGGTAACCAAAACCCCATCGTTGTCACCCTTTGGGGTGACGGTGATGGGGTGGTGGCTTGGGTCTTAGATATCTAGATTAGCAACTGCTAGGGCATTACGCTCAATAAAATCCCGCCGAGGTTCTACCTGATCTCCCATCAACATGGTAAAGATCTCATCCGCTGCAATCGCATCTTCAACATGTACTTGCATTAAACGCCGCGTTTCTGGATTCATAGTGGTTTCCCACAATTGTTCGGGATTCATTTCCCCTAGTCCCTTATAACGCTGGGTTTCATGGCCTCGCTTGGCCTGGTCCCATAACCACTCCACGGCTTCTTTGAAACTGGTGATTTGCTGACGTCGCTCACCACGCCCAACGGCAGCGCCTTCGCCAATCAAACCATCCAATTGTTTACCCAAAGCGACAATTGCTTGATATTCTGGACTACGGAAAAATTCAGGCCCTACAAAATAATCCCTCGTCACCCCATGAGTTTGACTGGTAACGACAATTCCTCCCCGGGAAGCGACTGCTCGGTAGCTAATTCCCACTGCGCTTTTTACTTGTTGTAGATAACCATCCAAATCGCTGTACCATTCTGCCGTTGCTAATAATTCCCCTTCAACTGTGGCAGTTACCTCTGGCAAAGAAATAAAAGCCTCCAAGGCGGGTTCAGGATAACGGCGTGATAAGCGGCGAATAATTTGTAGGGTAGTCATATAATTCCCTACTAATACCTCTAAAGCACTACCAGCCAAAGCAGGAGCCTGGCTATTAACATACAGTGCAGAGTTCTCTAAAGCACAACGCCGCCAATAGGCATCCAATTCACTATCATCTTTAACATAGGTTTCTTGCTTACCTTTTTTCACTTTATACAAAGGTGGCTGGGCAATGTAAATGTGCCCCCGTTCCACCAAAGTGGCCATCTGCCGATAAAAAAATGTTAGCAACAAAGTACGGATATGGGATCCATCCACGTCAGCATCGGTCATGATAATGATACGATGGTACCGTAGTGCATCTGGATTAAAATCCTCGTTGCCAATACTACAACCCAAGGCAGTAATTAAAGTCGCTACTTCAGCAGAAGATAGCATTTTATCAAAGCGAGCTTTTTCGACATTTAATATCTTTCCTTTAAGGGGCAGTATTGCCTGATAGCGACGATCTCGCCCCTGCTTTGCTGAACCACCGGCGCTGTCTCCTTCCACTAAAAATAACTCAGATAATTGGGGAGCTTTTTCTTGGCAATCAGCTAATTTTCCAGGTAGCCCAGCGACATCCAATACACCTTTTCGACGAGTCATATCCCGGGCCTTGCGGGCCGCTTCCCGAGCTCGAGCTGCTTCGATGACTTTTCCTGTGATTCCTTTCGCTTCAGCAGGATTTTCTAATAAAAAGGCTTCAAAATACTCGGCCACTGCCGCTTCTACTAAGCCTTTCACTTCAGAAGAAACTAACTTATCTTTTGTTTGGGAAGAAAATTTAGGATCAGGTACTTTCACTGCAAGAATGGCAGTCAAACCTTCGCGAATATCATCACCAATCACTGTTACCTTGGCTTTCTTGGTAATCCCTTCTTGCTCCATATAATTATTTAATGTACGAGTCAATCCTGCACGGAATCCTGCTAGATGAGTACCTCCATCTTTCTGAGGAATAGTATTAGTAAAGCAAAAAACATTCTCTTGATAAGAATCATTCCATTGCATTGCCACTTCCACTACCACAGAAGATCGCTCAGCTTGCAAAGATATGACCGTAGCATGGAGTGGTGTTTTATTACGATTAAGATGTTCGACAAAAGCTGCGATTCCTCCACGATATTCAAAAACATCATTTTTTCCAGAGCGTTCATCAGCAAGGGCAATACGCACACCAGAATTCAAAAAAGATAACTCTCGAATTCGTTTTGCCAAGATATCATAGTGAAATTCAATATTAGTAAAAGTTTCCGCGCTAGGGTGGAAGCGAACCATGGTACCACGGCGTTCTGTTTCACCCACTGCCTGCAATGGTGCTAACGGCTCACCATGGCTATATTCCTGAACATGTTTTTTGCCATCTCGATAAATAGTCAGCCATAAATGATCAGAGAGCGCGTTAACAACTGAAACACCTACTCCATGTAACCCACCGGATACTTTATATGAATTATCATCAAATTTTCCACCAGCATGTAATACTGTCATGATAACTTCAGCAGCAGAACGTCCTTCCTCTTTGTGGATATCAACTGGAATACCACGGCCATTATCTGCCACCGTTATAGATTCATCGGTATGAATAATAACTTGAATCTCCGAGCAATACCCGGCAAGCGCTTCGTCGATAGCGTTATCGACAACCTCAAAAACCATATGGTGTAACCCAGTTCCATCATCGGTATCACCGATATACATACCAGGCCGTTTACGAACTGCATCCAAACCTTTCAATACTTTAATATTAGTAGAATCGTAGGTACGCTGGGTTTCGTCATTGTTCATAAAGTGCCACGCCCTTCATTATTTGCTAATCCCGATTGGGATAAGGAACCTTGTTTTATAAAAAACGTTTTATAATCTTTTGTTATACTAGTTATGGGTAGGTTATCAGTGGTTGTCACAAAAATTTGCCCACCAACTGCCAATAATAATTCCATAAATTGCTGTCGATGTTGTTCATCCAATTCTGCTGCTAGATCATCTACTAATACCAAGCAGTGTCTTCCTTGGTGATTTACTAATAAATCTAATTGAGCCAGATACAAAGCAACAATCAATAATTTTTGTTGCCCCCTAGAAAGTGACTGTTGCACAGTTACGCCTGCACACTGTAAAACCATATCGCCCCGGTGAGGCCCTAATCTGGTATAGCCCACCGCGAAATCTTTTGCCAGATTCTCTGTTAACAATGATTGATAGGACCGTCCTTCCCGCCAACCTTGTTGATAACGCACTTCGATGGTTAACTCACCTAACAAAGCAGTTACCCGATCTTGCAAAGCTTGCTGTAGTAAATTGACATACTCACGACGAGCCTGATCGATGACTAAACCACTGTCTACTAGCTCTCGGTCCCAGGCAGTCACTAAAGCTGCTTCTTCTCGACAGCGGAGAGCAGTATTTCGTTGTTTGAGAGCACGTTGAAAACGACGCCAGGCTTCCCAAAAAAGTGCTTGCTGTTGAAAAACTCCCCAATCCAAGAAACGCCGCCGGGATTTTGGTCCACCATCCACTAACGCTCGGCTTTCGGGACCAATAGCTAACACTGGCAAGACCCGAGCTAATTCGGCCACACTGTCAATTCTGCGCCCTTCCAAGTGAGCCCGTGTCTCCGAACCCGTCCATTCTACGGCTATTGTTATTTGTCTACCGTTATCGTCTGTTAGCCGACCTGTAACCACAAACCCCAGCTGGCCCCAACGAGTTACTTGTGCCAACTGATTAGCTCGAAATGATCGTCCTCGGCCTAAAATAAACAACGCTTCTAGCAAACTAGTTTTACCAGAACCGTTTTCTCCCAGTAGCACATTTAATCCAGAACTCGGAACAAGAGCAATTTGCTCAAGGTTCCTAATATTGCGAATTCCTATATGAGTTAACTGCATTATACTACTAAGTAGTTTTATATCATCACCGGCATTACAACATATTGACAATATTCCTGGGAGACACCATAAATGAGAGCACTATTATTAGGATGACTAAGTGCCATGGCTACTTCTTCAGCAGTAATAGCCTCAAAAATATCCAACAGATAACTTACATTAAAGCCAATTTCTATCGACTCTCCATTATAATCAATTACCAATTCTTCTTCAGCGCGTTCCTGTTCAAGATTAACTGCCAATACTCGTAGGCGTTCAGGATTAATAACAAGCTGTATCCCCCGACCTTTTTCACTAAAAATAACAGCAGCCCGGTGCAATGCCTGCAACATTTCCTTACGATTAACAACAATTACTTTATTCGCATCTAGAGGAATAACCCGTTGATAATCAGGAAAACGGCCATCAATTAATTTAGATGTGAAAGTTACGTCCTCCAAGCGAACTTGAATATGATTCGTCGCCACTAACATTTCTACTTCAGTTTCACTGTCTTCTAGCAATTTTAATAACCTGTCTCTTATACACATCTGACGCTGCCGACGATACTCCTTG
>CAWUNB010000024.1:0-13489 GCA_963923745.1 uncultured Thiotrichales bacterium | reverse complement strand
CAGTGGCATCCTTTTCAACCACCGCTTCCCTCAGTTTGGCCAATAAAGCCGGCATAGTTTCCAGATAGATGGTGATCAACTCGTCAAAATCTTTCCCAAGAGTCGCCTTGAGTTCGTTGATTAGCCGTAAGTCCAGCGTTTCTGGGCGAGAGGGAGCAGAAGGCTTTGCTTTGGGTAATGCCACTTCCTGGCGAGGCAACCAGTGGTCCACCGTGGCTTCCAAAGCACCGGCAGAGGCTGGTTTGGCCACAAAACCGTCCCATTCACTACCCAAGCAATCTTCCTGTTCTACGGCCAAAACATTGGCAGTCAAGGCTACAATAGGAAGACGGGGCAAATTCAAAACTTGTTCCCGCCGTCGGATCTCTTGGGCAGCTGCTGTGCCATCCATAACGGGCATTTGCCAATCCATAAAGACCAAATCGTAGCCAGTTTGTTCTACCGCTAATACAGCCTGGCGACCATTTTCCACAACATCAACCTGGCAGCCTAGCTTTTGTAACATACGCTGGGCAACTCGTTGATTAACCGGGTTATCTTCTGCAACTAATACCCGACCACTGTAGCGAAAAGTTAAAGTAGGCGGAGGGGAAACCGTTGCAGAGAGGTGTTGGCCTAATAACCGCTTCAGTCGATCCATTAGCAGAGTAGGACGCACTGGCTTAGCTATCCAGGGTACTCCTCCACGGGTTGGTTGGCCGTAGGGAGTAATTACCAACAAGGGGACAGTCGTTGGCCAACCCAGACTTTCTGCCCACGTTGCATCCAAAATAGCGGCCTGCCATGGATTAGCAGATAAAGCCGTCGCGGTTTCGCTAACACTGGTTACTAACACTACTTCAGCACCCCAAGTTCGTAATAATCGCTCTAGTACCCGGCGAGTCGAAGGGTGCCGCTCTCCTAGCAACAAGCGAATACCATTAAATGGTTGGGGATATGAAGGCAACGCGATGGCTAACGTTGTCTGAAAGGAGAAGGTACTACCCTGGTTCGGTTGACTGGTGCAATGAATAACGCCTCCCATCATCTCCACTAATTGCCGAGAAATAGCTAACCCCAGCCCAGTACCACCAAACCGCCGCGTAGTGGAAGAGTCTGCTTGAGAGAAAGGTTGAAAGAGAGCGGTATGAAGTTCTTGGCTGAAACCAATTCCGGTGTCTCTAACCCAGAAGTGCAATGTGGCATGGTCCTGAGTTGTTTCCACCACATCTACACCCAGGGTGACTTCCCCTTGGGAAGTAAATTTGACGGCATTACTCAATAGATTGGTAACAATTTGCCGCAATCGCAGTGGATCGCCATACACCTGCTGGGGAAGATCAGGAGCAAGATCTAATATCAGTTCTAATCTTTTTTCCTGCGCTTGACCAGCAAGTAGCTCAGCTACTTCTTCCAATGGTTGCAAAAGGGAAAATGCTACATTCTCTAAAACCAATCGATGGGCTTCTATTTTAGAGAAGTCCAAAATATCGTTAATAATGGCTAGCAAGGACCGGGCGGAATGACTGGCAGCTCGTGCGTACTCTTGTTGCTCTGCCGAAAGCTCTGTATCTAATAACAGTTCAATCATTCCCAGCACTCCGTTCATGGGAGTACGGATTTCGTGGCTCATATTAGCCAGAAACTCCCCTTTGGCCCGGCTTGCCGACTCAGCTTGCCAGCGAGCCTCCTCCAGTTGGTGGGTACGTCGTTGTACTGTCTCCTCTAGGCTGGCGTTCTGTTCCTGGATGAGGCTATACAAAATGGCGCTTTCCAGAGCGTACGCGGCATTACCTAACAAGATGGACAGCAGGCTTAGGGTGACTTCTCCTAAACCTGTAGCTACTTCTGGAAGCCGTCCAACAAACATACCTCGCACTCGGCTACGGGTAGCAAGGGTGTTGAGGAGCAAATAATCACTGGGGGCGATGGGAACTACTACTCCACGGGGTTGATGAAGCGCCCAAGCAAAGGTGCCGTCGTGAATGCAGCGATCTACTTGTTGCTGTATCCAAGTCGCTACTTCCGGGGGATGGCAATCCGCCAAAGCAAAACTGGAGTCTTGTTCATCCACCAGGAAAAAAGCAGTCGCAGAGAGATCTAACAGTCTAGCTAAATGATGACGAACTGCGTGAAATACGGCACTAGGGTGACGGTGACCGTCCTGGACATCTTGAAGCTCTAGCAAACTAGTCATCAGGTCTAGGGTGAATAGATGCCAGCGATTCACCTCCTCTAGGTAACTCACCCGAGCCTGGAGGTAGCCCAGGTCAGGGGAGGGACCCTCTGAGCTCTCACCCAACTTGCAAGGATCGATTGAATTTTTCACCGGAAACGGCCAGGCAAAAACAATGCAACTGCCTCCTCGTATTGGCGCTCTACCTGGGCTGTTATTTGGCTAAGTAAACTAACTGGTAGAGCGACTAATTGCCAAGCATCAGCCAGTAAGGGAGGAGCATAGTCGCTACCGCTATGACCTAGCTCCAGAGCATGGCTGATTATGTCAGCTAGATGTATCACGGCAGTCTCTAAAGGGTAACGAACGGCCTGGTTAGGTTGATGATGCCAACGTACTGGCTCCACCAAGCTATCCGGCAAACGCCAGCGGTTTAGCAGTAGCCCACCGACGGCACTATGATCGCAGCCACAGAACTCTCCTTCTAATTGCCAAACCGGTCGCTGTTGCTGACGAGCGGCGTGGAACAAAGCACGGGATTGGTCAGGGAGCTGTTGCAATAACACCATTCGACCTACGTCATGGAGCAACCCGGCTACGAAAAATCGCTCAGGGTTAGGCTCCTGGCGATAAGTAGCGATTACTCGGGCAGTAACTCCACAGCCAATGTTATGGCACCAAAAATCCTCCATGCGTAGCAATTCTTCCCCTTGGCCACAAAATGCCTCAATAATTGAGGTAGCCAAAGTGAGATCGCGAATCTGGCGGGTTCCAATAATAGTTATGGCCCGGGAGATAGTTTCAATGGGAGAGGGGAAGGCGTACAGGGCACTATTGGCAATACGCAACAACCGGGCAGCCAGGCCAGCATCTTGGGCAACAACCCGACCAATATCGCTGATGGAACAACGCGGATCCTGAACCAGTCCATTGATCTGGTGAAATACATTGGGCAGGGAGCAGATATGATCCAGCCCATCGATTAATTCACTGCCTGGTTCGGATATCACATCAGTCATTGAACTGCACCGGGTATTAGAAGAGAAAAAATTCTTTTGTAGTTTACCTTGTTCATCAAAGTCCCCTTTCCTCCCCGCCCCTTAGGGCGGGGAGGAAAGGGGACGGTTTTCTATGGCTCTCTTAAATATCGGGGTAATCTACCAGCCCCTGGCGAGCAAAAGTAACCAGCAATCGGTTGACATTGGCAACGACCCCGTCAGTCAGATTTTTTTTGTCCAGGGTTCTGGGAGAGCCCAGTGTTATCTGGCCGATGCTAATGGCTTCTACTAATTGGCTAACTAGCTCATGGACGGTGGCAGTGCCATCCATTTTATCGGCTAAAGCGCGAGCAAATTCATCCACTGCCATGGTGACATGGCGTGGCGTGCTCAAATAGCGGTGGCCTGCAGCCAACTGGGCCCGTCCCAGTAATGCTATCTGGGGATGAGAAACAGGTTTGTAGGGTTTATTCAGTGACTGGGGCCGCAGTTCAGCCCAACAGTGATGATGGGCATAGCAGTTAAATAATTCCCCCACAAGGTGCTCACTCTGCTGCGCCAAAGTAGTTGCTCCGGCGGCGGTAACAGCCTGCCGGGCAGCATTGTGCAGAGCATCGAAGGTCATAGCATTGGGAAAAGTATTGACCAAAATCATCAAGGCCGCTTTGGTCAATGGGTGAATTACCTCCACCGCCACTCCGTCTCGGGTACGGAACATCTGCGCTTTGGCCCGGCGCAGATCCAGTTTAGGAGGTATAAGCAAATCAGCGTAAAAAGCTAAAGACTGAAAACGGGCCGGGTCAGGTTGTTCTAGGGGATGATCTTGGGTACGGCACAACAGAGACTGACGAAAATTACGGTTGCATAGAAAATCTGCGTATTGCTCCCGCTCCAATCGATCTTGGTAGGGATAGAGGGCTTTTACCCCTGATTCTCCTAAAGTTTCAGGGAAAACGCTGGCAAGGTCTGCGTCTGTCACATAACCCAGCCCCGCTTGTTGGGCCTGTTTAACAAAATCACTAAACAGCACTGGGGTATTATCCGGCTCTAGGTATTCGTGGTACAGATATCCCCGGTCGGCTTGGCGCCAGCCTACCAATTCAGCCTTGAGGTAACGAGCATGGGCGGTGTCCAGATCAGCAAGGCCAACAGACAAGAATTGCATCAAATTTTCTGTTTGGGCGAATTGTTCTTCAGGATTCGTGGCATGACGAGTGTGGTAGCCCAGCATATCCCGCAACATGCCTCTCATCCGCCAACCAGGTAGGGTGTTGTAGCTCACTAGAGCCACTCCTCCTGGGTTAAGCACTTGACCGATGAGAATTAAAATCTGCTGACGAACGCTTTCTGGTACCCATGACCACAAACCATGGGCAATCACGTAATCAAATGATCCCAGGGATTTCGCCGACAGCGCCATCAAATCGGCTTGCAGTAACTGGATATTGGAGAGGCCCAGCGTAGTCGCGAGGGATTGGGCAGCTGCCGCAGGAGCAGGAGCTAGTTCGACCCCAACAAAATGGGAGCTCGGTAAATACCAGGCCATGGGAATTAAATTACCCCCATTACCGCTCCCCAGCTCCAATACCCGACAGCATTCGGGGTCCGTTACTGGTAAACCATAAAGATAACCCAAAGAAGCTAAGTGATTTGGATGGGTTTGGGGTAGAGGGCTACTATCGTAGGGAATGGCATCGTAGTGGTTAAGGGACACGATTCCGGCTCACTGTCAGGTTCTGGCTCACCGAAGGAGCCGCACTATAATTAGTGTTACCAGCTTGGCTAGCCATAATGGTACAGGTACCTGCAGCTAATCCCGTCACGCTAGCCCGCCTTATCGAGCAAACTGTGGGAGTAGTGGAAGCAAATCGAACGGCAAGTCCTGAACTGGCTGTAGCGCTAACTGTGGTAGTTCCACCCACCGTCAGAGTGGCAGGTATAAAACTAACTGGGCTAATAGTTTGAACACCTTTGCCCACCCTTCGATTTCGACTTACCGAAGGGGCCGCATTGTAGTCAGCGTTACCTGTTTGACTAGCCATGATGATACAGATACCTGCACTTAATCCCGTTACCGTGGTACCCCGTATCGAACAGACCGTAGGAGTAGTGGAAGCAAAACTAACCACAAGCCTAGAGCTCGCTGTGGCGCTAATCGTGGTAGTTCCATTCACGGTCAAAGTACTGGGTGTAAAACTAATCCCACCAATGGTTTGATTGCTCTTAGCCACTGTTAGATTTTGGCTTACCGAGGAAGCCACATTGTAATCAGCGTTACCAGCTTGGCTAGCCGTGATAGTACAAGTGCCTGCGCTTAGTCCTGTAACGGTAGTTCCCCTTATTGAGCAGATAGTGGGAGTGGTAGAAGCGAAACTAACTACAAGCCTGGAGCTAGCGGTAGCGCTAGCTGTAGTCGTTTTTCCTACTGTCAGAGTATTGGGTGTGAAGTTAATTGTACCGATAGTCTGGTTACCCTTAGCCACTGTCAGACTCTGACTAACCGAGGGAGCTGCGTTGTAGTGGAGGTTACCAATTTGGCTAGCGGTAATAGTACAAGTACCCGAGCTTAATCCCGTCACGGTGGCACCATAGGTTCCAGTGGTGGAGCAAACAAGAGGCGTAGTTGAATTAAAGGTAGCAGGGAGCGATGAATTGGTTATGGCACTGGCGACTGTTGTAGTCCCTACCAACAGGGTACTTGGCGTAAAATTGATACTATCGATAGTCTGGTCAAGCTTGGTATTGCTCTGAATTGGTACAGATTTAATCCCTGATCCAGTCCAGGTACCACTTACCATGGATTCAACTCGAACCTGAAATACCCCACTTCCTGCATTTCGAATCGTATAGCTACGGGCAGTAGCATCTACCTCATTATTGACAGATGACCACAAGCGGTTGTCAATATCATTAAGAGTTATTTTGTCAATCCAAATACCACCCCCTTGCCAATAAGACCAATGGTCACTCGTCACAGGTTCTTGGCTAATACGTAAATAAAGGCCTTTGCCTGCATAGGTCGATAGATCAATTGTTTGGGTTTTTGATACAGGGTTATAGGTATTACTGCCAGTTTCTTGATAAAGGGTAGTCCACTCTAGGCCATCCTCCGATACAGCTATAGCGAGACGACCTCCAGAATTTAGTATTATTTTATAATCAAGCACGAGGGTGGCTTCTGCTTCTGGTACGATGATATTTTTTAATATTATAAAATCAGGATGTTCCCCGCTATAAATCGTTGTCTTTCCATTATCCAAGGTAGCTTGCCATTGGCCTTGATAGGATTCCCACCCAGATATGGGAGCAGTAGTCCAATTACTCAGATCAACAGCGTCATCGGTCCACACGCCATAATATTGATCATTTGTTACCGAAATACGAAATTTATCAATAGCAGGTGAAACTTTAGTGGGTGAATTCCATTCTACACTAATATCCGTTGAATCTAATACATAGTCAGCAGTTTCTATGATTGGATCGTAGGAAGGTTTCGCAGTATAGAAACCGACTAATCCCCCTCCTGGAATATCAGTCAACAAATACCAACCATTATTAGTGCCTCCCCAACCATAGTTTATATGAAAAAAATCACCACTTGATTCATGGCTATAACCATCAACCACTATTGCATGATTAGGAATACCTGCTACAACTGGCCGATGGGCGTTGATTTCTGTCTTCAAACTATTAGGTATGTCAGTAGTTGTATAATGAGTATTCTGATAAAATAAATGATTACTAATTCCTGTTAAGTTAGAGATTGTACTTGTTCCACCAGATTCATAAGCTTCGTAATTTGCTTGATTAATAACACCAAGTTCATTCATTAATTCACTGACTGCTGTTATCTGGTCATCACTATAGGTACCAGAAAATGGCTCATATGCATCTAACATATTACTCCAGGCATAGGAGTCAGTGTAATCGGCTGAATGTGTTCCTTGAATTAACCCCCAAATATCTTCATAAGATGAGTTACCTTGACCGTGGGGAGGCCATTCATAATATTTCATTAACTGACCCCATGCCGTTTGGATGCAACCTACTGGAACTTTGCCATCATAATAGCTACCAGGTTGGCTATTGGGATCACTAGGAGCCAGTGCATTGTAGTAACGATTTTGATTCCAACTAGTAGTAAGGAGTGGTCCCACTGCAGAAGAAGAGATAGCTACTGTCTTATTAACGATAGTATCGGGATTTTGCAAAAGTAACTGCCAGCGTTGCTGATTATCAGTAATAAATTTATTAATAGAAGCTATATTAGCTATATTATTAGATCTGCTCATATTGGGAGCAGCGATCAGTGTAGCTAAATTATTCTTTAGTTGTTCTAAGTCTTGTTGTAATAAGGTACGAAAAGCATTCTGTGGTCCAGATGAGACATCCAGATCATTGCTAAGGCTAAAGGCTAAAATTGGAGGGAGACGAGTATCAGCTGTAAATATCACATATCCATGTGGTGCAAGCTGAACCATATATACCGTAATTCCCGCTGTGGTATTTTCAATGGCTTTTACCTCCCGAACGGTACGTTTTATTTTTTCGGTACTGGATTTTTGAGCAAGCCAGTACTGTGCTAAATTTCTGATGGTCGCTTGATCTACTTCCTGAGCGGAAGCATTGCTAGATGTAGATAACATCGTAAACAGGACAATTAATATAGCTGGCATGAGCAAAATACGATCAGTCATGGATCAATACTCAGTGGTAGCATTTCAAAAACTGGCAGCGTGAACGATCCCTGCAGTTACTACCCAGGGAAGGTTTGCTCTAGCGATATTCAACCAACAGCGTTTGCACCGCCCCAGGTAGGTGAAAAGCGAGTAAAACAGATAAAATAGACGTCGTCAGAGGGGTACGAGGGTTGCCATCTTGGTCAACCGAAAACCATAGATTTACTTTATTATTTGCCACCCAGTCCTCTTTCCCCCTCTCTGCTTCCCTAGTCTATACACTTATTGCTTACGACCGTATCCTGAAAACCATAGGAGCACCGTAATAGATGGACACAAAGTCATCAGTCGGTCATCTCGAGCCTCACCAGGCTTACGCCCTATTGCAGCAAAATCCCCGTGCAGTCCTTATCGATTGCCGTTCCTCTATGGAATTTCTTTTTGTTGGACACCCCATCGGAGCGATTCACATCCCCTGGATCGATGAACCTGATTGGGAAGTTAACCCCCATTTTGCTACCGAAGTACGTAAGCTTGTGCTAGGAGGGGGAGCTTCTTCCCCAGCCAGTGCAGCTCCAGTGTTGCTGATCTGCCGCAGTGGCAAACGTTCTCTGGAAGCGGGGCGTATATTGGTAGAAGCTGGATTCCACGAGGTATACAACGTGTTGGAAGGTTTTGAAGGGGAGCTCAACGAGCATCATCAGCGTAGTACGTTGGGCGGTTGGCGATTTCATGGATTGCCCTGGGAACAGTGTTAGAGGTAGGGCGGTAATAGCCTTGACTTAGCCCGCAAGGCTCGCATAGCGTGCGCCCCCTGGCTTTTTTACCACCCTATTTCGGTAGTATTGAACTTTTCCCGTGACTCGCCGCGATATTCCTAACCTACTTACGGTGTTGCGTATCTTATTGGTGCCTCCCTTTGCGTTGGCTCTGGTGGATGGGCGTTATAATTTGGCCCTGATGTTGTTTCTGCTAGCAGGTGCATCCGATGGATTGGATGGTTTTTTGGCTAAACGCTATGGTTGGACCAGTCGTTTGGGGTCCATTCTCGATCCCCTGGCAGACAAGTTACTGTTAATCACATCCTTTCTAGTACTGGCGTGGCTAGAGTTGCTACCCGGTTGGTTGGCTTGGGCTGTTTTGGGTCGAGATGTGGCTATCGTAGCGGGAGCGCTGGCTTATCATTGGTACTTTGGTCGTTACGATTTGGCCCCAGCGGCCATTTCCAAAGTTAACACGTTGGTGCAGATAGTGCTGGTAGTGGCTACTATCACAGCGGCAGGACCATTTTCTCTGATAGCCATGGGGGTACCTACTCTGGTGTATCTAGCATTAGCTACTACATTGGCAAGCGGTATTCACTATGTGATTACTTGGAGCCAGCGGGCTTTGGCCAGTCGTCGAGTGTCCGTCTCGTGAATGCGGGAACCTTGCGGCAACTACCTCTGGGAATTGGGCTGAAAGAATGGATAACTTTTGAAACTTTCGTACCGGGGCCCAATGGAGAGGCTATTGCCTGTCTTCAGCAAGGTAACGAGCGCTACGCCTACCTGTGGGGAGAACGGGGTACCGGGAAGAGCCACTTGCTGCAAGCTGCTTGTCGAGTTCGTGCTGGAACAGCAGCTTATTTGCCGTTAAGAGAGTTAGTTGCACTGGGACCGGGGGTACTGGAAGGGCTAGAAACCCTTGATCTGGTTTGTCTAGATGATTTAGATCAAACCGCAGGTGATTCCACTTGGGAACAGGCGCTGTTTGTCCTTTATGACCGACTACGGGATGCCGGAGGAATGTTGCGGGTAGCAGGTTCAGCTCCACCTAGTGAATTGGGATTTGGCTTGGTTGCTTTAGTTTCTCGGTTAACTTGGGGGCCGGTCTACCATTTGCAAGTACTGGGTGAGGTAGATCGAGCCCAGGCCCTGGGACAGCGGGCTAGGGCACGGGGGCTGGATTTGTCGGAGGAGGTAATTCGCTGGTTACTGCGCCACTACCAACGGGACAACAGTAGTCTATTTGGTCTACTCGATCGCCTGGATGAGGCGTCTCTGGCTGCTCAGCGGCGTCTTACCCTGCCTTTTGTACGTTGGGTGGTAGAGCAAGACGCTCCCCAAACTAGGATGTCCCTTTGATGTTAGCCTTCAATTCTTGACTCCGCCAACGGCTGTAAAACATGGCACCGAGGTAGAGGACTGTACTCAATAGTACTTCCAGGGTAGCGTAGATTCGCGCCGCTGGATTGGCCCAAACCTCTATAATTCCATGGGTAAAATAGGGCAGGGCAACAAAACTAGCCAGCGCGTGAGTATAAGGCCGCCCTTGCCACAAACCGGCGGTTAGTAGCGTCAGGGGTAACAATACCAGCCCAGTTATTCCGATAGTCGGCCATAGGGGATCGGGGTATCCCCGCCATGCCCCTATCAATCCTATCAGCCCGCTCCAGCTCCCTAGGGTAATGAGACGGGCAATGGCAGTCATCCCGCACCTCCAAATTGTCTGGGGAAGCGGATTGTAACAGCGTCCATCCGCCAAAACGGAACACCGCTTATGTCCACGCTTAAATTTTATCCATTGTCTTTCACACCTTTTTTATCTGTTGGGGGCAGTGAGCGAATCCCTCACTGGTGTTTGATTGGGGGATTCATTCTGGCTGGATTAGCCGGATGTAGTCATGCACCTCCTATCCAGGAAATGAGTGATGCTCGACAGATTGCCCAAACAGCAGTAGATGCCGGAGCCATCACCTACTTGCCATTAGCTTACAGGCGAGTACAAACATTATTAACTGAGGCAGAGGATAAATTAGCTATTAAGGATTATGAGGGGGCTGGTCAACGTGCCCGAGCTGCCAAAACCAAAGCTATTGAGATACGCACGCTGACCCAAAAATTATTGGAAACCCAGGATCGAATTGCAGAAGCGACGGAAATGGGTTGCCCACAAGCAGAAACAGCAGAGCTGTTAACTCAAGCCCTAGGAGCAGCAGCTAACGGTGATGTGGAATTAGCCAGCGTTTGGGTTGACCAGACTCATCGGCAGATACTCCTTGTCATCGGTCAGTGCTCACCACAACTTTCGATTAGGAGAAGAGGAGTTCCCTAAATGGTAGCTTTTTTTGCAAAGCGCTGGGAATTAATAAAGAAATTTTTTATTTTTACCGTGCAGCGTTTTTGGGAAGATCGCAGTTTCGAAGTTGCCGCCGAACTTTCTTATACATCCCTGTTGTCCCTAGTACCTTTTATGGCGGTAGTAGTGGCGGTAGTTGGTATGTTTCCTGTTTTTGATACCGTGCAAAAAGCCATTCAAGATTTTATCTTTGCTAATTTTGTTCCTGCTTTTGGTCAAGTGGTACAACAGTATCTATTGGAATATGCCCATAAGGCCACTGGATTAACCGCCCTGGGAACACTATCCTTGGTTGTTACTGCGCTGATGACCATGTCTACTATAGATCATAGCTTCAATCGCATTTGGCAAGTTCAATTAAGGCGTACACTACTGGGTCGGTTTACTGTTTATTGGGCTGTATTAAGTTTGGGGCCGTTGCTGATGGGGGTTAGTTTAGTTTTTACTTCTCAATTAGTTTCTTCTTTTGAGGTACCTATGACTCCAGAATCTTTGGGGTTGAGGGGGACTTTGCTCTCTTGGACGCCTTTTTTAGCTACCACATTAGCCCTATTTTTACTTTATATTATTGTACCGAATCGCACTGTTCCCACGTTACATGCTCTGGCGGGAGCATTAGTAGCTGCTCTCTTTTTTGAGGCAGCTAAACGGGGATTTGCTTATTACGTTACTACTTTTCCAACTTATGAAACTATTTTCGGTACCCTAGCTGTCATTCCGGTATTTTTGATTTGGATTTATACCTCTTGGTTAGTTGCTCTTATGGGGGCAGAAATTGCCCATTCCCTATCTGCTTTCCCGGTTTCTCTGCGAGTGGAGCGGTTAGAGGGGGCAGAGCTATTGTGGGCATTTCGAATTGTGGGCCACTTATGGGGAGGGCAACGGCGGGGAGAGGCTTTGACTACTCGGATGTTACTAGCTTTGGAACCAGGATTGCCGGAAACAATGTTACTGCGCTTATTGGAAACTTTTGTGGCAACACGGTTGATTCACCGTACCGCTGAAGCGGGTTGGATATTATCCCGTGACCTATCTGAGCTGAGTTTGTTGGATTTATATCGCATGTTACCCCACTCAGTGAGGGAACAAGACTGGACTGGAGCTGATGGCTGGGATCAGGCGTTAAACCAAGTCATGACTGCCGTACACAGCGAAGTACGACGGTTAATGGATATACCGCTACGGGAGCTCTACCTGGTGGAGCGGTAAGATTTTGCGGCTAAGGAGATACTGCCAGCATGCGTTCCAGAGCCAGCTTGGCTTGATGAGCCACGGGTTCTGCTACCCGAATGGGATTGACGACATGCCCTGTGACTAAATTTTCTAAGGTCCAGGCTAGGTGCTGGGGATCGATACGGTACATGGTGGAGCATTTGCACACGGAGGGGGACATGAACTGTACCTGCTTCCCTTCCCCTTGAAATTGACGGTGGAGGCGATCCACCAGATTAAACTCAGTACCTACTAGCCAGCGGCTGCCGGGGGCTGCGTCCCGGATAGTGCGGATGATGTACTCCGTGGAACCCACATAGTCTGATTGGCGACACACTTCAAAGGCGCATTCTGGATGGGAAATAACCTGACCTTCTGGAAAACGGGCTCGGAAATCGGCGATGTGTTCCGGGAGGAAAAGCTGATGGACGGAGCAGAACCCGTCCCACAGGATAATACGAGCACGGCGGATAGCTTGGGGAGTCAGGCCCCCTAAAGGGCGCTCATAATCCCACACCACCATCTCTTCGGGTGCAAGACCTAACTTGTGGCCGGTGTTGTGACCCAGATGCTGATCGGGAAAGAACAGTACTTTTTCCCGTTGCTGGAAAGACCACTCTAAAACATGGCGGGCGTTGGTAGAGGTACAAACAATGCCCCCGTGACGACCACAAAAAGCCTTTAGATCAGCCGAAGAATTGATATAGGTGACTGGAGTAACAGCAGTATCTGGGTCCCCTAATACTGTAGCTAACTCTTGCCAAACTCGCTCCACGTTGGGCAAGCTGGCCATATCAGCCATGGAGCAGCCGGCCTCTAAGTCCGGCAAGATAGAGACCTGATCAGGACGAGATAGGATATCTGCAACCTCGGCCATGAAGTGCACACCGCAGAACACGATATAACTGGCCTGGGAACGGGCTGCTTCCCGAGATAGTTTGAGGGAATCTCCGGAAAAATCAGCGTGGCGAAAAACTTCTTCCCGCTGGTAGTGATGGCCCAGGATGACTAACTGTTCTCCCAGGGATTGCTTGGCCGCGATAATACGGGCCTCGCATTCTGTGTCGTCCAACTCCAGGTAGGATTGCAGAGTCGCCATAAGGATCTCCCGCTGATTGCCAACTCTTAAGAAACTGGCCGTCGTAACCGTAGCCCTAGATCTCGCAGCTGCTCTTCTGTTGCCGGTGAAGGGGCTGCTGTCAGGGGACAAGAAGCTGTTTGGGTCTTAGGAAAGGCAATTACGTCCCGGATGGAGGCGGACCCAGTCATTAGCATCACTAGGCGGTCTAAACCGAAGGCCAATCCACCGTGGGGCGGTGCCCCGT
>CAWUNB010000023.1:0-13872 GCA_963923745.1 uncultured Thiotrichales bacterium | reverse complement strand
TACACAAGGAGTATCGTCGGCAGCGTCAGATGTGTATAAGAGACAGGACGCACAATGGCAGACTCCACTTTGGGTGGAGGACGAAAGGAACCCGCTCCAACGGTGAACAACCGTTCTACCTGACAACGCAGTTGCAGCATAACGCTCAGGCGACCGTAGTGGGGGGAGCCGGGAAGGGCTGCCATCCGTTCTACTACCTCTCGTTGCAACATGAACAGCATATCTTGGATGAGAAGAGGCCCACTTTCCTCTCCTGGGGGATGGAGTTGGTCCAGTAAGTGAAATAGTAGAGGGGTGGAGATGTTATAGGGCAAATTGCCAGTGATACGCAGTGGTCCACCCAATTGGGCGGCGATGTTGCGAAAGTCCACTGTCAGGGCATCGGCCTGTATTACTGTCAATTGGCCACTGTGGCGACAAGTCCGCTCTAGGTGAGGAATAACGTCCCGATCTAATTCCACGACGGTGAGTTGGCTTGTTTGCTGCAGTAAGGGGAGAGTCATAGCCCCTAATCCAGGACCAATTTCCACCAGCCGATCTCCTGGTCGGGGATCTAGAGCACGAATAATGCGGGCCACTACTCCAGAATCGTGGAGAAAATGCTGGCCGAAACGTTTACGAGGTACGTGGGACAGGGTATTCATGGGTGGCCTCAGTTTGATCCACTATCTTCGCAATTAATCGTCCCCGTTTCGAGTACCCAGTGATTGTTGTATAGTCCGCCCCCCGTATCTCTGCCCCTACCTCCGGAAGCCCGCGTGTTCCCACAGAAGTGCATCCGTAATTTCTCCATCATTGCCCATATTGACCACGGCAAGTCCACGTTAGCCGACCGTTTCATTGAAGTCTGTGGTGGTCTTACCCAACGGGAGATGGCTGCCCAGGTGTTGGACTCCATGGATCTAGAACGGGAGCGGGGAATTACCATCAAAGCCCAAGCAGTAACACTGCATTATCGGGGGCAAGATGGGGTGGACTACCAGCTAAACCTCATTGATACCCCTGGTCATGTAGACTTTTCCTACGAAGTATCCCGGTCCTTGGCTGCCTGTGAAGGAGCATTGCTAGTGGTGGATGCTGCCCAAGGCGTGGAGGCTCAGAGCGTCGCCAACTGTTACACCGCTATCGAGCAGGGTTTAGAGGTATTACCCGTCCTTAATAAAATGGATTTACCCAATGCGGATCCCGAACGGGTTATCCAAGAGGTAGAGGAAATTATCGGCATTGAGGCCGGTAGTGCGGTGCGGGTTAGCGCCAAAACAGGGTTAGGGATAGGGGAATTGCTAGAGCAGTTAGTTGCCCGCATACCAGCTCCCGCAGGGGACCCGGACGCCCCCCTGCAGGCCCTTATCATCGATTCTTGGTTTGATAACTACGTTGGGGTTATTTCACTGGTGCGGGTAGTCCATGGTCAACTGCTCCCCCGCCAGAAGATCAAGGTGATGTCCACTGGGCGGAGCTACCAAGCAGAAACGGTAGGAGTTTTTACGCCCAAGCGCCAAGCTACCGCTGGATTATCAGCGGGGGAAGTAGGTTTTGTGGTGGCGGGCATTAAAGAGGTAGATGGGGCTCCGGTGGGGGATACGCTGACTGACAGCGACCATCCAGCTGTTGCCCCATTGCCAGGTTTCAAAAAAGTCCAGCCCAACGTGTTTGCTGGGCTATTTCCGGTAAGCTCTGATGACTACGAAGCTTTCCGGGAAGCTCTAGCGAAGTTGAGCTTGAATGACTCTGCGCTATTCTACGAACCGGAAGTTTCCCAAGCCCTGGGCTTCGGTTTTCGTTGTGGCTTCCTTGGTTTGCTCCATATGGAAATTATCCAGGAGCGGTTAGAGCGGGAATACCAGTTGGATTTAGTAACCACTGCTCCAACAGTGGTTTATGAAATCCTCACCACCAAGAATGAAACGGTCCGGGTGGATAATCCTTCTGATTTACCTGACCCCGGACAAATTGCCGAAATGCGGGAGCCTATCATCCAGGCTAATCTATTAACGCCTCCAGCCTATGTAGGGGCCGTTATTGGTCTGTGTGAGGAAAAGCGGGGTAGCCAAAAACGGCTGCAATATCTGGGTAATCAAGTCGCGTTGACCTACGACCTTCCCCTGAATGAAGTGGTATTGGATTTCTTTGATCGACTCAAATCCGTTAGTCGGGGCTATGCTTCCATGGATTACCACATGGATCGTTTTCAAACCGCTACCCTGGTTAAATTGGATATCCTGATCAACGGGGAGCGGGTGGATGCCTTGAGTATGATCATCCATCGTGATCAAGCCCATTATCGAGGACGGGCCTTGGCGGAAAAGATGAAGGAACTGATTCCCCAACAAATGTTCGAAGTGGCCATCCAAGCGGCTATCGGTAGTCACATTATCGCCCGTACCACTGTGAAGGCACTGCGGAAAAATGTGCTAGCTAAGTGCTATGGTGGCGATATAACCCGTAAGAAGAAATTGTTGGAACGCCAGAAAGAGGGCAAGAAACGAATGAAGCAACTCGGTTCTGTCCATATTCCCCAAGAAGCCTTCCTGGCGGTACTTCAGGTAGGCAAAAAGTAGTTTCGCCCTGGTAGTTACCTTGACACTGCTGTTTTAATTAAAAACCGATGAACATTGACTTTCCTACCCTATTAGTAACAGCCACCGCTGTTACCGGTGCCATTTGGGCGGTGGATGCCCTGTGGTTCGCTCCCCGCCGCCAAACTAGTCAAGAGCCGGCCCTTGTGGAAACCGCACGCTCTTTCTTTCCCGTCATTTTGGCGGTGTTGTTGCTACGTTCTTTTGTGGTGGAACCTTTTCGTATCCCTTCAGGTTCTATGATGCCAACATTATTGGTTGGTGACTTTATTCTGGTGAATAAATTCGCTTACGGCATTCGTTTGCCTGTGTTAGATACTAAGATTATCGAAGTCGGTTCTCCCCAACGGGGAGATGTGGTGGTGTTCCGTTATCCCGAAGATCCATCGGTGGATTACATCAAGCGGGTGGTGGGTTTGCCGGGAGACCACATCAGCTATCACAACAAGCAACTACAGGTAAACAGTGTGCCTGTTCCTCGAGTGCCCCAGGGATCCTATCGGGGAGTGGGAGCTGGAATGGTGATGACCGGTGCTAACCGTGTTCGTGAGAAGTTGGGGGAAGCCGAATTCGATACCCTGGTTGCACCGGGTCATTTGTCTATGGACGGTGAAGCGGTGATTCCGCCTGGTCATTATTTTGTCATGGGGGATAATCGAGATAACAGTAAGGACAGTCGTTATTGGGGCACATTGCCGGAAGAAAATTTGGTGGGTAAGGCCTTCTTTATTTGGATGAATTGGGATTCCGCCAACGGAGGGGTGGGCTGGGATCGTCTTGGCACGTTAATTCACTGACGTTGTTAGGAGGGCAATCACTATGGCGATAGGCGCAACACAACGGGGAATGACCCGGTGGGGGTTGCTGCTGGTTATCCCCCTTGTGGCCTTTTTCCTTCAACTGGCTTTCCATCTAGTTCCGGTATATTTAGAGGACATCAGAGTAGCGAAAGCCTTAGAAACCCTGAACACTGGCGGGCCTGATCCTAAAACGAAGGAAATACTGCGGGATCAGTTATTACGCCGGTTTGAAGTCAACGACGTACACTCGGTACGGTCAGAGAATATTGGGATCATTCCCCTTGCTGATGGTTTTGCGGTGAATGTAGCCTACGAAGTGCGGGTACCGATTGTGGCTAATATCGCAACAATCACTCACTTTTATCACCATCGGGATGTCCATTGAATCGGGACCTGAGTCGCCTGGTTCGTCGTCTGGGCTATTCCTTCGCAGACCAAGGACTACTTACCCACGCTCTGACCCACCGTAGTGCCGGTGGGCTCCACAACGAGCGACTGGAATTTCTTGGGGACGCCCTGCTTGGTTACTTCATCGCTGACCAGCTTTACCAGCGTTACCCCGATGCTCAGGAAGGTGAGCTGACCCGGTTCCGGGCCACTTTGGTGCGACGGGAAACGCTGGCAGAGCTGGCTCGGGAATTGGCCCTTGGTGACTATCTCATGCTGGGTTCCGGGGAGCTCAAAAGTGGTGGCTTTCGCCGAGACTCCATCCTAGCGGATGCCTTGGAAGCGGTTATCGCCGCTATCTATCTGGATGGGGGTATCGATCCTTGCCGCGATGCGGTATCCCGTTTGTTTGCTCTCCCCCTGGCCAACTTATCCAGCGTTGACCAGCTCAAAGACTCCAAGACTCGCCTACAGGAATACCTTCAAGGGCGTCGTCTCCCTCTTCCCATTTATACTGTGCTATCCATTACTGGCATCGAACACGATCAGGTTTTTCAAGTGGAGTGTCGTTTGGAAAATATCGCCCAACCCACTGCCGGGGTAGGTAATACTCGACGGCGAGCTGAACAAGAAGCGGCTCGCCGGGCCCTAGAAATACTGGGTATAGCATGAACAAACCAGATACCGAGGACTCTCCCGTCCCCTCTCCTGAGTACCAACACCGTTGCGGTTTGGTGGCCCTGGTAGGGCGTCCCAACGTGGGAAAATCTACCCTGCTTAACCGGTTGGTAGGACAAAAAATTTCCATTACTGCCCGTCGTCCCCAAACGACTCGTCACCGTATCTTGGGCATCAGCACCCATCCAGATCACCAAGCGATTTACCTGGATACCCCCGGTCTTCATCGGGGAGAAAAACGGGCGATGAATCGCTATCTCAACCACACTGCCAGTACCACCCTAGAGGAAGTTGATTTGGTGCTATTTGTGGTGGCTGGTAGCCAGTGGACCGCTGAGGATGCTGGGGTGTTGCAGCGGCTAACAGCGTTAACCATTCCGGTGGTGATGGTGATTAACAAAGTGGATTTGATCCGGGATAAGGCCCAATTATTGCCCCATCTGCAACACTTGGAGAGCAAGGGCCGTTTTGCTGCCCTCGTCCCCCTGTCGGCAGAATGTGGTGACAACCTCACCGCTTTGGAACGGGTGGTGGCCAGTCATCTTCCCTTGGCTCCTCCCCTCTACCCGCCGGATCAAGTGACCGACCGTAGCCTACGTTTTTTAGCAGAGGAGCTGGTTCGGGAGAAGTTAACCCGCCATCTGGGTGCCGAACTGCCCTATGCCTTGAGTTGTCAAGTAGAACGCTTTGAAGAAGAGAGAGGACTGGCGCGGATATGGGTTGTTATTTGGGTAGAGCGACCGGGTCAGAAAGCCATTGTTATTGGCAACCGGGGGGCTACTCTTAAACGGGTCGGCCAGGAAGCTCGGGAGGAGATGGAGCGTATTTTCGATGGCAAAGTCCATTTGACTCTGTGGGTACGGGTACGGAAAGACTGGTCTGACGATGAAAGCGCCCTGAAGGAATTGGGGTATCAAGAGTGGGGGAGCACATGAAAGGCGGTGGTGGTTGGGGTTGTCCCCATGATGCCGGAGGTCTCTGCCAGCGGGTGGAAAATCGCCCCTGTGATCCGGGTATGAAGGGTTGCGTGCTCTTCGGACGATTTGTTTTTAGCAATCCAGAAAAGAATCGTCCCACTCGCTTATCCCCATCCCAAGCTGATTCGGCTCCTAAAGCCCGGGAGTCATAATGTCCTATCCGCTAGGTTTAGCCTTTCTGGGAATAATCGTTGGGTTGGCTGGTTGCCAGTGGCCTTGGCAAGGGCCTGCCCCTAAAACTGCCTCCATTCACCTGTCGGGGACGGTAGAAGCCCGAGAAGTCAATTTGGCATTTCAGGTGCGGGGACGATTGCAAACGCTTCACATTGATGAGGGGGAGAAGGTAGCCGCTGGAGGAGCAGTGGCGGACCTGGACGATCGGGACTACCAGTTGGCCTTAGCCCAAGCGGAAGCCCAGCGTCGAGTGGCCGCCGCCGTATTGGCGGCATTAGAAGCAGGTAGCCGTCCCCAGGAACTGGTTGCGGCTCGAGCCACCCGGGATCGGGCCGAAGCGGATCTGAACTATACCCGTACCGAGGTAAAACGGCTCGAAGGATTGGTGGCCAAACACCTGGCTTCCCCTGAGCAACAGGATCAAGCCCTGCGGGCTCGCGGGGTGGCAACCGGTGCCTTGGAAGAAGCCACTGCGCGGTTGCGCCTGGTGGAAGAAGGCCCTCGGCGGGAGGACATTGAACGGGCTCGTGCTGATTTACAAGCTCGTCAAGTGGCAGTGGACCAAGCCCGCCTGCAATTGAACTACACCCACTTGATGAGTCCGGCAGCAGGCGTAGTGAGCGCCCGGTTAGCCGAAGCAGGGGAAATGGTGGAGGGGGGGCGCCCCGTACTACGACTAAGCCGGGCCGATCAGCCTTGGGTACGGGCCTACCTCGGGGAAACCCATCTTTCTCGGGTCAAGTTGGGCCAGTCGGTTGCCATTACGGTGGATGGTTTGCCTGGGCAAACTTTTAAGGGTCGCCTGAATTTTATTTCTCCTGTGGCCGAGTTTACTCCCAAAACTGTGGAAACCCGGGAACTGCGGGTAGATCTGGTATACCGGGTCAAAGTAGATGTTACCGATCCCCAAGGACAGTTGCGCAACGGTATGCCGGCGGACGTAGTGGTGGAGACGGATAACCCTCCATGACAAGGCCGGTGGTGGAAGCCAAAGGCCTTACTTTCGCCTTTGGAGAACAGCCCCAACTCATGGCAGTGGATTTGACCGTCGTTCCTGGCCAAATCTATGGACTGGTGGGGGCTGATGGGGCGGGCAAAACCACCTTACTGCGACTGTGTGTCGGCCACCTACGTCCTACGGCGGGTACCGTGCGGGTGCTGGGCCAGGATCCCACTATTACTCGTCCTCCTTTGGCCTACATGCCCCAAGGTTTTGGGCTCTACCCCGATTTATCGGTGGCAGAAAATCTCCGCCTCTATGCTGATCTCCACGGTTTACCTACAGCCGCCTATCCCACTCGCGCAGGTGAGTTGCTAGAACGTACCGGTTTGGCTGGTTTTGAAGGGCGCCGAGCCGGTGCTTTGTCCGGGGGGATGATGCAGAAGTTGGCTCTTGCTTGCGCGTTGATCAGTGATCCCCAGGTGATGTTCCTGGATGAACCCACCACCGGGGTAGATCCATTAGCGAGACGAGGTTTTTGGCGCCTGCTGGAAGGAGTACGGGCCAGTGGAGTTGCAATCCTCTACACCACCGCCAACATGGATGAAGCTGAACGTTGTGACCAGGTGGGTTGGCTCACCGGGGGGCGGCTAGTGCGGGAAGGTTCCCCTGCAGAGTTAGCCCAACCAGGCTCCCAACCCCTGTTACGGGTCTCGGGAACGGGGGTACGAAACCAACGCCAAGCCCTAGCCGCATTACCGGGGGTGGAGCTGGCTTTCCCGGTGGGAACCTATTTACATCTGTGGATCAAGGGAGAGACCGATAGCCGAACCATTACCACCCAGCTCACCCACCAGGGTTTGCAGGTCAAACCGGTGGAACCTGGTCTGCAAGATGTAGCCCTGCGGGAGTTAGCCCGTACTAGCCAACGCTCGCCAGCTACCCAGTCTTCTCCTCTTCCCTCTGCTCCCGGACTGCCGTCTCAAAATGAGCCAGTGATCCAGGCCCAGGCATTAGTTCGACGTTTTGGCACTTTCACCGCTGTTAATGACATTGCCGTGACGGTGCAACCGGGAGAAGTTTTCGGTTTATTGGGAGCTAATGGGGCGGGCAAAACCACAGCCATTCGGTTGCTCTGTGGCCTACTGCCTCCCACCAGTGGCTCCATTCGTCTCGCTGGAGTAGACATGGTGCGCTACCCCCGACGGGCACGGGCTCAGATTGGCTACGTGGCGCAACGCTTCGCTTTATATGGGGAATTAACGGTACGGGAAAACCTGGAATTACAGGCTGGGTTGTATGGGCTAACAGGGCGTTCTGCCCGGGAACGGGTTGACCAGGCTCTGAGTCGAATGGGCCTGGTGGAATTGGCCCACCGGTTAGCCAATGGAGTCCCCCTGGGTTTTCAGCGTCGCCTATCCTTTGCTGCAGCCCTCCTCCACCGTCCCGCCATTTTGTTCCTAGACGAACCCACGTCTGGGGTAGATCCCCTTGCGCGACAAGAATTCTGGGAGCTGATCTACGACTTGGCGGATGAGGGTATCGCCATCTTGGCGACTACCCACTATATGGATGAAGCTACCTTCTGCGATCGGTTATCCCTAATGCATGCCGGGCGGATTGTGGCGGAAGGCAGTCCCCTGGAGTTGGCTAACCATCCAGCCGCTGGCCAGGTGGCAGAAGTGCGGACTCCCCATACCGCTCCCTGGGCCGCTTGGTTAGCCCACTGTCCCGAAGTACGGGAAATTGTACCCCACGCCGGTCGGCTGCATTTATCCCTGACAGGGGATTTCGCACCCTTAGCCGCCAGGGCTGCTGAACTGGTCGCCGCCGGACAGTTACCGGCGGGTGCTGTCGTACCAGTGGCAGCGGAATTGGAAGACGTGTTCGTTGCCATGCTGGAGAAACCACTTCCAACAAATTCTGCGATAGTCCAAGGCTAGCTCGGCGATATAATATGACGCCCTGCACAATAAGGGGCGTTCACCTTCGCCTGGTGAGCTTTTGATGTCATTGATTTTTCCATCTGTGCTCCTTTAGGAACTGCCATGAGTGACTCTCGACATAGCCGCTTAATCATCCTGGGCTCTGGCCCCGCTGGCTATACTGCCGCCGTCTATGCGGCCCGTGCTAATTTAAATCCATTGTTGATCACCGGCCTGGAGCAAGGAGGACAGCTCATGTCCACCACCGATGTGGACAATTGGCCAGGTGACGACGAAGGAGTCCAAGGGCCGGATTTGATGGAACGCATGCGCCGTCATGCCGAGCGCTTTCATACCCAATTGGTATTCGACCATATCAATAAAGCTGATCTTTCCGTTCGCCCCTTTCAGCTACAGGGGGATAACACCCTCTATACCTGCGATGCCCTAATTATTGCCACCGGTGCTTCGGCCAATTGGCTTGGTTTGCCCAGCGAACAAACATTTCGCGGCCGTGGAGTATCGGCCTGTGCTACCTGCGATGGTTTTTTCTACCGGGGGCAACAGGTCGCCGTTGTTGGTGGTGGTAATTCGGCAGTAGAGGAAGCCTTATATCTGGCCAATATCGCCAGTCATGTCAGCTTGGTACATCGCCGGGACACTTTCAAAGCAGAAAAGATCATGATTGCCAAGCTCATGGATCGGGTGGCCGCAGGCAAAATTACCCTAGAGCTCAACAGTGAAGTAGACGAAATCTTGGGGGATAACAGCGGTGTTACCGGTTTACGACTCCGGGGACGGGATGGGGGCGCTACCAAGGACATCCCATTGCAGGGGGTGTTTATCGCCATCGGCCATACTCCCAACGCCCAATTATTCGCCGGTCAATTGGAGTTAGATCGGGGCTATATCCAAGTTAAACGGGGGTCAGGAGGCAATGCTACCGCCACCAGCGTTACCGGTGTGTTTGCCGCTGGCGATGTGGCTGATCACACCTACCGGCAAGCCATTACCTCGGCTGGTTCTGGCTGTATGGCCGCACTGGATGCTGAGCGTTACCTGGATGCCCTAACCGGAGAAAATCCGGAACCCCATACTTGGTAGTAGCTATCAGGGTGGGGACTGGTGACGAGCCAGTGCCCAGGCCACGTGTTCTCGCACCAATGGTGAAGGATGGTTGGCTTGGGCTCTGAGGGCTGCGATAGCGCTGGCCTCTCCCCGGGGGGCGTTGCCGAGGGCTACTGCCACGTTGCGTAGCAACCGTTCATGACCAAGTCGGCGAATCGCCGACCCGGTGGTACGGGCCAGAAATTCTTCTACTGACCAACCCATCAAACTGGTCAAAAGAGGGCGGTCCAGGCCATGGCGAGGGGCAAAGTCTCCTTCCTGGCTAACAGGAGCCGAGTGATTCCACGGACAGACCAACTGGCAATCGTCACACCCATAGATGCGATTACCCAACAATGGCCGAAGTTCCAAGGGGATAGGGCCTGCTAGCTCAATGGTGAGATAGGCAATGCAGCGGCGGGCATCTAATTGCCAGGGGCCAATGAAAGCGCCAGTGGGGCAGGCGGTGAGGCAGCGTTGGCACCGACCACAGTGGGACTGGGCGGGCGGATCGGGGGGAAGGGGCAGGTTGGTATAAATTTCCCCGAGGAAAAACCAGGAACCCGCTCCTCGAGTCAGTAAGTTAGTGTGCTTACCTATCCAGCCCAGGCCGGCCTGTTGGGCTAAGTCTTTTTCCAAAACCGGACCGCTGTCGGTGAATACCCGGTAGCTTCCCGGCTCTAGCCCATGCTCAACCAACGCTTGGCGAAGGCGTTGGCTGAGCTGCTCCAGTCGTCCTCGCAAAACTTTGTGGTAATCCCGTCCCAAGGCGTAGCGAGAAACATAGCCCAGGGAAGGATTACTGAGAATGGGCTGAGACTCGGCAGCCCCAGCGGGTAAATAATTCATGCGGGCACTGATAACTCGCTGGGTCCCGGGAATAAGGTCGGCGGGACGGCTACGTCGGCTGCCGTGGCGAGCCATGTAAGCCATCTCCCCGTGGTAGCCAGCTGCCAGCCAGTCTAGTAAGTGATTTTCTGCCGTAGTTAGCTCAATTCCACTAATTCCTACTTGCTGGAAACCTAATAGTCGTCCCCACTCTTTGATATGGGTGGCAAGGGTTTGCCAGAATAGGGATTGAGAATAATCCATGTTTCTAGTGCTTACCCAATTGGCAGGAAACGGAACTTTGTGCCATATTAGCACTCTCATCGATCGAGTGCTAATTGAGGGAGGCATGCTATGACTACTGCGTTGCTGAAGTACGACGCCGCTCTACCTGTGGGCAGCCTGGAATCCTACGTCCAGGTGGTCAACGGAGTGCCGATGTTGAGCGCAGCGGAGGAGCAGGAACTAGCCTTACGGTTACGGGACCACAACGATTTGGATGCTGCGCGTCGGCTTATTTTGGCCCATCTACGTTTTGTGGTGCATATTGCTAGGGGCTACAGTGGCTATGGCTTACCTCAAGCCGATCTGGTGCAGGAGGGCAATATCGGTCTCATGAAGGCCGTTCGCCGTTTCGATCCCACCATTGGAGTGCGCTTGGTATCTTTTGCCGTCCACTGGATCCGGGCTGAAATCCACGAATTTATCCTGCGTAATTGGCGGGTGGTGAAAATTGCCACGACCAAAGCGCAGCGCAAACTGTTCTTCCACCTGCGTAGTGCTAAAAAGCGTCTTGGCTGGTTCAACCGAGATGAAGTGGCAACAGTGGCCGAAGAGCTGGGGGTCAGTCCAGAAACGGTAGTGGAAATGGAGCAACGGATGGCCAACCACGACCTAAGCTTTGAAGGGGAAGGGGAGGGGGATGACGAAGATGCACCAGCCCCCGTGGCCTACCTTCAGGATCTTCG
This sequence comes from uncultured Thiotrichales bacterium, assembly GCA_963923745.1. GTDB lineage: Bacteria > Pseudomonadota > Gammaproteobacteria > CAIRSR01 > CAIRSR01 > CAWUNB01. The sequence goes on along the minus strand of CAWUNB010000023.1, from coordinate 2,509 downwards.
CTTTGATCCCGCTACTCAATTGGAAAAACAGGATTGGGAGGACCGCCAGCAAGCCCGCCTTAAGGCTGCCATGGCCAGTCTGGACAAACGAAGTCAAGAGATTGTCCAGCGTCGTTGGTTAGACGACGACAAAGCAACTCTTCAGGAATTAGCGGAGCGCTATCAAGTTTCTGCTGAGCGCATTCGCCAACTAGAAAAAACGGCCATGAACCGATTACGGGCCGTCTTGGAATAGCAGCGCCGAGTTATCCCACAAAAAAAGCCCCGTCGGGCGACGGGGCTTTGCTTGCTGAAGGGGCAGCAATCTTAAAAAACAACCCTTAGGCGGGCTGGACGTTGCGGGCTTGCAAACCCTTAGGGCCTTTCTCTACGTCAAAGGTCACTTTCTGGCCTTCAGCGAGGGTACGGAAACCCGTTCCCTGAATAGCGCTGTAGTGGACGAATACGTCCTGACCCCCATCGCTAGGTGCGACGAAACCAAAGCCTTTCGATTCGTTAAACCACTTCACAGTACCGCTTGGCATTACTGACAACCTCAATAGGTGAAAATACAACAAGTTTAACCGAAGAACCGTTTGCGGTTCTTATACCGGTCAACGCCCTGCGATCTCAGTCACAGTGTCCCTAGTATACTGGAGATTGCGAAAAAGCAACTAGGTTTTCACGATGTTACCGGGAGAATTCGATATTTAAATTATTCTAATATTTGTTGATATTACTAATTTGAAACGATGGGATGAATAACGTGATCGACAATCGTGAAGCAGTAACAAAAGCGCGGCGTTTTGTTGTAAAAATTGGTAGTGCCCTATTAACCAATGAAGGTCGTGGTCTGGATCGGGCAGCAATTAAATCATGGGTGGAACAAATTGTTAGCCTACGGACCCAGGGAATTGAAGTAGTACTTGTATCCTCGGGGGCGGTAGCAGAAGGGATGAAGCGACTGGGTTGGCAAAAACGACCTGCCGCTCTCCATGAACTTCAGGCTGCTGCTGCTGTGGGGCAGATGGGTTTAGTACAAGCCTATGAATCTTTTTTTCAAGGTTATGGAATTCACACCGCCCAGGTATTACTTACCCATGATGATTTAGCGAATAGGGAGCGTTATCTAAATTCTCGTTCCACTTTGCGTACGCTACTTAGTTTGGGCGTGGTTCCAGTGATTAATGAAAACGATACGGTGGCCACAGAAGAAATCAAATTGGGGGATAACGATACTCTGGGTGCCCTAGTAGCTAATCTAGTGGAAGCAGATCTTTTGGTTATTCTGACCGATCAAGAAGGTATGTACGATGCCGATCCCCGTAAAAACCCCACTGCAGCTCTTATTCCCTTAGCCAGAGCTGATGATCCCCAACTATTAGCCATGGCTGGCGGTGAAGGGGGAGCTTTGGGTCGAGGTGGGATGCTTACCAAAGTAAAAGCAGCAGCTCGAGCGGCTCGTTCCGGTACCGCAACATGGATTGCCTGGGGACGACGAGAGCGGGTATTGGCTCGACTGGCTGCCGGAGAAGAACTGGGCACCCTTCTAATTCCTGGCCAGGAAGCCACAGCAGCCCGTAAACAATGGCTAGCCAGTCACCTGCGAGTACGGGGCTATTTGCGGTTGGATAGAGGAGCATCCCAGGTTTTACAAGGAGCGGGAAAGAGTTTGCTTCCTGTGGGAGTGACTGCGGTAGAAGGACATTTTCAACGGGGGGAGATGGTGGCTTGTTTGGATCCCGAGGGGCGGGAGGTAGCGCGGGGACTGGTGAACTATAGCGCTAACGAAGCCCGTCGCATCGCGGGTTGTCCTTCTGGCCGCATTGAGGAGCTGCTGGGCTATTTAGATACCCCTGAATTAATTCATCGGGATAACCTGGTACTCACTGAATATCACTAATAGCTGGTTCCAGTATCAAAACTGGGTTAAATCACTTATTTGACTTAGCTGGAGTGGGGCAAATCCCCCACTCTAGTTGTTAGTTGTTCTCTAATTAACTGATATAAATAACAATTTATTTTGGCATGAACTCTGCGGAAGGGATCAGCTTGGGCCTATGCAGGCCATCTTCCTCGGAGACACCCATGTCCTTCAAGCATACCAAACTGGTTGTTGCTATCGCTGCACTGCCCTTCTCCAGTCATGGAGAAGAAGCTCCGTCTCTGCCCTCTATCATTATCACAGCCCCAGCGACGGAAGAATCCCCGGCTACCACCACGGTGCCAACCACAACTCTACAAATCCTGCGACCGGCTACCAACGATACTGCTGGACTACTACGAGATACCCCAGGGGTCAGTCTTTATGGTGCTGGTGCTATTTCTAGCTTGCCCGTTATTCATGGCTTGGCAGACGATCGATTAAAGACAGAAGTAGATGGCATGCCCCTATTGTCTGCCTGCCCAAATCATATGAACCCTCCTCTTTCTTATATCGATCCCACGAGCGTAATAAAAATTAAAGTGACTAAAGGGTTAACAGCGGTGAGTGAAGGGGGTGATAGCTTAGGGGGGACCATTAAGGTGG
>CAWUNB010000022.1:0-13978 GCA_963923745.1 uncultured Thiotrichales bacterium | reverse complement strand
CCACGTACCAACCCATGGTTGCATAACCTGATTTCCCTGATACCGGAGCCCCCCTTGAATCTGCCCTCCCCCGGACAATTGCTGGATCTCTTCGACGACAACCGGATTGTCGCTGCCGTTTGCCTAGAGGAACGTAAAGGTAAATTGCGGATACTCACGGAATCAGGGCGGGAACTCAACGTTTCCCCGAAACAAGTGGTTTATAGCTACTCGGCTCGATTAGACATTGAACAAGCCCGAGAGGGGCTGATTCGGGCTCTCCACAACCGCGCCAGTCGCTATCAGGTCCAGTCCGACAAAGTGGACATTCAGGGATTATGGGAAATTTTGCAAGAAGACCCTCGGGATTATCCCGCTACTGAATTAGCGGATTTAGCCCTAGGAGACCAGGGTGATGACGCCGTAGCTGGCGTGTTACGGGCGCTGCTGAATGAACGCATCCACTTTCGCCAACGCCCAGAGGGTTTCCGCCCGACAGATCCGGCGGTAGTGGCACAAATGCTCACTCAACGGCAACGGGAAGAAGAAAAGGAAAGTCGTCTACGCCGGTTATCTGCTTGGCTACAGGGAGTGGCCAGCGGTCAAACTGGGCTAGAGGTTCCCCCCGAAGGCCAAGAAGTCATTGCTCTTCTCAAAGAGGCTGCTCTCAACGGTGAGGAGGTCCGTTCTCGGGATCGTCTCGGTGAGTTACTGCGCCAAGCGGGACTCCATGAGGAAGGGACGCCCTTTGATTTACTGGTAAAACTCGGGGAATGGTCGCCCCACGAGAATCTATTGCTACTACGCTTGGGTACTCCTCAACAGTGGCCGGAGGAAGTACTGGCCGAAGCCGAAGCTCTGGCTAATGCCCCCCAGCTCCCTTGGCAACAGGAACAACGAGAGGATCTGCAACATCTTCCCCTCTACACCGTGGACAGTGCTTCTACCCTGGATGTGGACGACGGTTTAAGCCTAGTACCCCTGGCGGAAGGGGGCTGGGAAGTGGGTATTCACATCACTGACGTAGCAGCCGTGGTTCCCCCTGATGGCCCCCTGGACCAAGAAGCCCGCCGCCGAGGTACTTCGGTCTATTTGCCCGATCTCCGTATTCCCATGCTACCACCGGTATTATCGGAGAATCTGTGTAGTCTCTCTGCAGGGCAACACCGTCCAGCTATCAGTTTGCTCATTCAAGTGGACAATACCGCCACCGTGCGCTCTTGGCGCTTAGCCCTAACAATTGTTCGAGTGACAGAGCGGCTAACCTATGATGAAGTGGACCGTCGTTTGGCAAACGGTGACAGTGATTATTGGCAACCCCTGCTAACTATTGCCCAAGCTTGGCGTCAAGCTCGCCAAGCCAACGGGGCATTATTTCTAACTTTCCCTGAAGTCACGGTAACGGTAGGAGAAGAAGGCAAAGTAACTATTAAGCGGGATACCCGAGAAGCACCTTCCCAACTTGTGGTGAGCGAGATGATGATTCAGGCTAACCACCTCACTGCCACCGCCCTCAATCAAGCAGGTCTAGCTTGTGTCTACCGAGGCCAACCGGCTCCCCGAGAACGTATCCTGGAAGGCCCGGTTCCCGATGATCTGTGGATCAATTACCGTCAACGTATGCAGTTATCCCGAGCAGAATCTAAAACCGAACCCACCATTCACCATGGCTTAGGGGTAGAAACCTATACCACCGCTTCTTCTCCGATTCGCCGCTACTTGGATCTCACCGTCCAGCGTCAGTTACGCAGTTGGCTCCAAGGCAAAACACCGGCCCATGACAAGCAAACATTGGCTACTATTTTGACAGAAATCGATAGCCCAGTAGGTCAGGCTTCACAATTAGAACAGAATCGCCGCCGCTATTGGCTATTACATCATCTGGAAAAACATCGGGGATTAGAATTACCAGCGTTGGTTATTAACCATTATGGCCAGCGTATTCAGTGCGTTTTGCCAGACTATATGTTGGAAACGGCTCTTCCTACCGCTGGCAATGGCGGGTTGCAACCCGGCCAGTGGCTACGAGTAAAAATTAGCCGAGTCAGGGCAATAGAAGATATCTTAAAAGTAGATGTGGTAGGGGGAATTTAGTGGTTTGTAAGCACCCATAAAACCGCGTCTATCTTTGACCCCAGCAAAGAGATAACACTGACTTTTTCCTGATTAGGCCTAACAGCAACGGAGGATACCCCCAAATGGATGAGTGTTTCATTTTTCACTAGAAATGGTGTCAATGCAAGGAACAACAGTATTACTGCGACCGGGGAAGGTGATAGAAAAATCGGTGGCAGCAAGCAAAAGCTATGCACCAGCGATGGGTTTACGCACGAACACCGTTATCTAGTCAAACGTATCCCTGGCAAAAAATCGATATTGGTGCGTTTCTTTAGCTCATCGTAGAGAATAGGGGGCGTCATCCTAGCATCATCGCGATTTTCGACCCAATAAGCCAGAGCACGCTGCCCTGATTCATCATAAACTAACTTAAATAGATACCGAGGAACCCAGACACCACCTGCTCCAATTTTTTCTACGGGGCGAGTATAAACGGGACCAGTAAATACGTAGACGTCTCCCTCTGTGCGCATCACAAATTTTCTAACAGACTGTTCTACGCTTTTTGCCCAAATACCCCTATTATTTTCTGGTGCTTGGGGAACCATATTGGCCAAAGAAAAACTTTGAGCAATAGCGTTGGGATTGGGCATATCCGCTGCGGGAGCCATGTGGCCTCTATCAAATCCTGATCCTCGATAATCATCTAATCTAGCTCTTTCCCTGCTTGGTAAACGGGCTTCTTCATAAAACTTATCCGTTCTAACCTCGTCTTTGGCATCAATTAATCGTGCTCTATTCAAGCGCTCAACAACGAAAATGGGAGTTTTGGTTTCTCCCGAATGTAGCACAGCAAAAGAATCAAAACACAGATCCCGTGTTTGTCCAATGGAAGACAAAAGCTTAGGGGGGGTTAGATTAGGAAAATAATTCCGACATTGGTCAAATTCAGCTAATACCGAGAGTGGTACTAGTAGAAGTGAAAAAAATATCGCTCGCATTGTTTATTCACCCCAAGACAAAATTACCCCACACCCAGGGGTCTCATAGAGATCTAGCCGATCCAGTGCTGGTAGGGCATCTTGAATTCGGCTTCGCAGCCACTGGGCCACACTGGCAGAATCGGCATCTTCAACATCAGGCAACTCATGAATAGCGTGGTGATCCAAACGCCGGTACAGCGGCTCGAATAATGCCTTCACTTCGCCATAGTCCACTGTCCAGCCCAACATAGCATCCAGTGGAGCAGATAGATATAACCGCACCAAATAGCTATGACCGTGAATCCCTCGACGGGCTTCTCCTAGTGGTGCCCTGGCTAACCGGAGCGCACTATCAAAGCGCAAATCCTTCCAAATCCGATAAATCTGTCCGTTGTAGTGGCAACCCGCAGAAGCGGTTTCATGTACCGATACCCGCGAAAGGGCTGGACAAATCGGTTTTAGTTGTTGCCACAGCCAATGGCATAGCACTTCACTGGTCGGATTAGCCAAACCGGGTAAATCATTCAGGCAAGCTAAATGGAGTTTTTGGTATAGGGGTTGCCAAAGAGTCGTTAAGTGGTCAAAAACCACACTATCCAACTCATCCTTTTGCTGGTGAACCTGAAGCTCTACCTCGAAACCGTGGCCATGTAATTGGCCACAGGGATGCTCGGGACCAACACGAGGAAGCCAATGGGCAGCCTCGAAACGGAAACGCCGCCACAGATAGCACTGACCCCGTTCATCTCGCTTTACTCCCTGCATAGGGGTGCTATGGACACTGATAATCTCCAGTTCGGTTAGGGCTAACCGCTCCCACAACCAACGCGCCAGATTAGTATCACTTGGAACAGGTAAGTGGGAATCCAAGCAGTCATAGTCCAAGGGAGCAATGACCTCCCCAAGGTGACGCTGTAACTCCAAACCTTCTCCCCCGGGAAAGCTTTGGAGGGCTCCCTTGGCTAGCGCAGCGCGGACTTGTACCGAAAAACTGTGACCGTGGAGACGGCGAGCTCGATGGCCAATTGGGAGATTGGCTAGGGAGCGAGCAGCCTCGAAGGAAGTAGTGACAACTTGGAGTAAATGGCTAGACATGACACTTTAAAGCCCGACCGTTACCGATCGGGCTTTTAGGATACAGCGAAGGAAGGCAACAACTAGTTCTTGCTTTGATCCACCAGACGGTTGGCTTTAATCCACGGCATCATCGCCCGTAGCTTCTCGCCTACCTGCTCAATAGGATGCTCCCGACCAATGCGGCGCATGGCCTTGAGGGTTGGGGCACTCGCTTGGTTCTCTAAAATAAATTCCCGAGCAAATTGGCCGGTCTGGATTTCCTTGAGGATGCGCTTCATCTCCAGGCGCGTTTCATCAGTGATAATGCGGGGCCCCCGAGTTAAATCGCCATACTCCGCTGTATTGGAGATGGAGTAGCGCATATTGGCGATACCACCTTCGTACATCAGGTCAACAATGAGCTTCAGCTCGTGGAGACATTCGAAGTAAGCCATCTCTGGCGCGTAACCAGCCTGGGTCAGAGTCTCAAAGCCGGCTTCCACCAAAGCAGTCAAACCGCCACACAGCACCACTTGCTCACCGAACAGGTCGGTTTCAGTCTCTTCCCGGAAAGTGGTTTCAATGACACCAGCTCGGCAGCCACCATTGGCAGCGGCGTAGGACAGGGCAATTTCTTTGGCTCGACCACTGGCATTCTGGTGGATGGCGATGAGGCTAGGAACGCCGCCACCCTGGGTATAGGTGGAACGCACTAAATGGCCAGGGCCTTTAGGGGCAACCATGATGACATCCAAGTCAGCTCGAGGTTCGATGCGGCCAAAGTGGATATTAAAACCATGGGCAAAGGCCAAGGCCGCACCGTTGCGAATGTTGGACAGAATGTGTTCTTGATAAATGGCCGCCTGATGCTCGTCGGGAGCCAGCATCATGATCAAATCCGCTGCAGCTACAGCTTCCTGTACCGATTTGACCGTCAACCCAGCGGCTTCCGCTTTACGGGCTGAACTGGAACCGGGACGCAGTCCCACCATCACTGTAACCCCAGAATCTTTGAGGTTATTAGCATGGGCATGACCCTGGGAGCCATAACCGATGATGGCCACTTTCATGGCGCGAATGATGGAGAGATCAGCGTCTTTTTCGTAATAAATGTTCATATTACCCCTATTGCCTTTAGTTTATTGGTTGAAACCAGTCTAAATCCCGAGGTTCTTTTCGCCTCGAGCGATACCCGATACGCCCGAGCGTACCACTTCCACAATAGATCCCCGTTCCAAGGCGGTGAGAAAAGCGTCCAACTTCTCTCCGTCTCCGGTGAGTTCCACAATGAAACCAGCGGCGGTGACATCTACGATATGTCCCCGGAAAATATCTGCCAGCCGTTTCACCTCATCCCGGGCCGGTCCCACTGCCCGCACCTTCACCAACATGATTTCCCGCTCAATATGGGGGCCTTCAGTGAGATCCACCAATTTGACCACATCGACGAGTTTATTGAGCTGTTTGGTGATTTGCTCAATGATGTCGTTTGATCCTCGGGTTACCAGGGTTAATCGAGAGAGTGTCGGATCATCAGTGGGAGCCACCGTTAGGGACTCGATGTTGTAACCCCGAGCTGAAAACAGCCCGGCCACTCGAGACAACGCCCCAGCTTCGTTTTCCAGCAGTAGAGAAATGATGTGCCGCATAGTTACACCAAGAGCATTTCGTTCTGGCCGGCACCCGCCGGGATCATCGGATAGACGTTTTCCGTCCGATCAGTGAGGAAATCCATAAACACTAAACGGTCCTTCAACGCTAATGCCTCCCGCAGTGCCCCTTCTACATCCTGGGGACGGGTAATCTGCATCCCAACATGACCATAGGCTTCTGCCAATTTGACAAAATCTGGCAGGGTTTCCATGTGAGATTGGGAATAGCGGTTGTTGTAGAAGAATTCCTGCCACTGACGCACCATACCCAGGTAGCCGTTGTTCAGGTTAATAATTTTCACCGGTGTGTGGTATTGGCGGGCGGTACCCAGCTCCTGAATACACATCTGGATGCTACCTTCCCCGGTGATACAAGCTACCGTCGCCTCTGGATGGGCCAACTGTACCCCGATGGCCGCAGGCAGACCAAAACCCATGGTCCCCAGTCCTCCAGAATTAATCCAGCGCCGGGGCTGATCGAATTTATAAAATTGCGCTGCCCACATTTGGTGCTGGCCGACGTCGGAGGCCACAAAAGCATTGCCTTCTGTCAGCTCATAGAGCTTCTCCACCACGTATTGGGGCTTGATAACGGCACTATTACTGCGGTCATACCGTAGGCAATCCATGGCCCGCCACTCGTTAATTTGCTCCCACCACCGCGCTAAAGCCTCTTGGTCGAGACGACTTCCACCGGCATTGATTTGTCGGAGCATCTCGTTAATTACTTGGTCGCAGGACCCCACGATGGGGACGTCCACTCGCACATTTTTAGAAATGGAAGAGGGATCTACGTCCACGTGAATGATGGTGGCGTGGGGGCAAAACTTATCGATGTTACCGGTTACCCGGTCGTCAAAGCGGGCTCCGATAGCGATGAGCACGTCACAATGGTGCATGGCCAAGTTGGCCTCGTAGGTACCATGCATCCCCAACATGCCGAGGAACTGATTATCGGTAGCCGGATAGGCACCCAATCCCATCAGGGTATTAGTTACCGGACATCCTAGGGTTCGTACCAGAGTGGTAAACGACTCTGCGGCGTTGGCCAGAATCACGCCACCCCCGCTGTAAACGATTGGTCGTTTCGCCGCCAAAATCAGATCAACAGCCTTCTTGATCTGCAGGGTATGCCCCTTAGTCACCGGGTTATAAGAGCGAATACTGACCTTTTTCGGGTAGCTAAAAGCGCCCCGTCGAGAAGTAATATCCTTGGGAATATCCACCACCACCGGGCCTGGTCGTCCAGTGGTAGCCACATAGAAGGCCTTCTTGACCGTACTTGCCAAGTCAGCCACATCCTTTACCAGGAAATTGTGCTTTACACAGGGACGGGTAATACCCACGGAGTCCACTTCTTGGAAGGCATCATTGCCAATAAGGGGCGTGGGTACCTGACCAGTAAAGACTACTAGGGGAATGGAGTCCAAATAGGCGGTAGCAATACCTGTCACCGCATTGGTTGCCCCTGGGCCAGAAGTCACAATGACGACCCCTGGTCGACCAGTGGAGCGAGCATACCCATCTGCCGCATGGGTTGCCGCCTGTTCGTGGCGTACCAAGATGTGCTTGATTCGCCCTTCCTGCTTGTATAGCTCGTCGTAGATGTTGAGGACAGACCCGCCTGGGTAGCCAAACACATACTCGACACCTTCCTCAATGAGGCAGCGGACGAATATCTCGGCACCGGTTAATTCCACAGTCATCACCCCGTAAAATCGCGCAGAAAAGCGGTCATATTAGATTCCTCCTTTGTCCGTGACAATCACCGAATTGATTTTAAAACAACGGAACTCCACTGGTAGACAGGCAAGAAACCTACTATGGACAATGACCAACAACCCAGGCACACTCCGCGCCGGCCCGGGGGACGCTCTCGGCTCGTCTTCTAGGTAACGTCAATGGCCCATGTGTTGATCCTTCACGGACCCAACCTCAATCTACTCGGTAGCCGCGAACCCGATAAGTATGGTCGCGTCACCCTGTCTGCTATTGACGAGCGCTTGGCCGCTTTGGCGGTAGGCCACCGTCTGGAGAGTTTTCAAAGCAACGCCGAGCACCTGCTGGTGGAGCGCATTCATCAAGCTCGCTTGGATGGAGTGGATTTTATCGTGATAAACCCCGCCGCTTTTACCCATACCAGTGTTGCCCTCCGGGATGCACTGTTGGCGGTGGCTATCCCGTTCATCGAAGTCCACTTATCCAATGTCTATGCTCGAGAATCGTTCCGTCACCACTCCTATTTCTCCGATGTCGCGGTCGGGGTGATCAGTGGCTTAGGGGCCCAAGGTTATGAACTGGCCCTTACTGCCGCTTTGACGCGCCTCGCGGCATCCCACACAACTGACTAGGCACCAATGGACATTAGAAAGGTTAAGAAGCTTATCGAACTGGTGGAAGCATCTGGTATCGCTGAAATCGAAATCCGCGAAGGGGAAGAATCGGTGCGGATTAACCGCTACGGAGCAACACCGCCTCCGGCTATGGCGATGATGCACCACCTCCCTAGCCCAGTGCCTCTGGCATTACCTCCCGCTCCCCTAGCTGCACCGGTGGGACCCCAGGAAGATAGCTTACCAGCAGGCCATCCCCTTACCTCTCCCATGGTAGGTACCTTCTATCGGGCCCCCTCTCCTGGCTCCAAGCCTTTTGTTGAAGTAGGTCAGTCTGTAGCCGTCGGAGATACCCTCTGCATCATTGAAGCAATGAAAATGCTTAACCAGATAGAGGCGGATAAGGCTGGCACTGTCGCTGCTATCTTGGTGGAAAATGGCCAGCCGGTGGAATACGGTCAGCCTCTGTTTATCGTCGCCTAATTTGCTCCTGGGTGCCCTTCCCGCCGTTAGCCCATCTCTCCCGCCCATGCTCAAGAAAGTCGTTATTGCCAACCGGGGCGAGATCGCCCTGCGTATCCTCCGCGCCTGTCACGAAATGGATATCCGTACTGTGGCTGTCCATTCCACTGCGGACCGGGATTTGAAACACGTCCGTCTCGCCGATGAGTCGGTGTGCATTGGTCCCGCTCCAGCAGGTGCCAGTTATCTAAACATTCCAGCGGTTATTAGCGCCGCAGAAGTTACTGATGCGACGGCCATCCATCCCGGTTACGGCTTTCTCTCCGAGAACGCCGATTTTGCTGAACGGGTTGAGCAAAGTGGCTTTGTGTTCATTGGCCCTCGTCCAGACAACATTCGTCTGATGGGGGACAAAGTCCAAGCCATTTTGGCCATGAAACGGGCGGGAGTTCCCACTGTACCTGGCTCCGATGGTCCGGTAGGAGAAGACGATGACGAGAATCTGCGGGTTGCTCGAGACATTGGCTATCCCCTCATTATCAAGGCTGCCGGAGGGGGTGGTGGCCGGGGAATGCGAGTGGTCCACAGTGAAGCCCACTTGCTAACGGCCATTTCTCTGACCCGCACCGAAGCGGCCAATGCCTTTGGTAATCCCATGGTGTACATGGAGCGTTATCTGGACAATCCCCGCCACATAGAATTCCAGTTGCTGGCAGATACCCACGGCAATGCCATCCACCTGGGAGAGCGGGACTGTTCCATGCAGCGTCGCCATCAGAAAGTGGTGGAAGAGTGTCCTGCCCCTGGTATTACCGAGGAAGTGCGCCATCGGATGGGTGCTCGCTGCGTTCAGGCTTGTTTGGATATTGGCTACCGAGGAGCGGGTACTTTTGAGTTCCTCTACCAGGACGGTCAATTTTTCTTCATTGAAATGAATACGCGGGTTCAGGTGGAACACCCCATTACCGAGATGGTCACTGGGGTAGACATCGTACGGGAGCAGCTGCGTATCGCCGCCGGTGAAGCCTTGTCTCACCGCCAGGAGGATATCGCTTGGCGGGGACATGCGGTGGAATGTCGGGTCAATGCCGAAGACCCTGAGCGCTTCACTCCATCCCCGGGTACCGTCACCATGTACCACTCCCCCGGTGGCCCAGGCATTCGGGTGGATTCACACCTGTATACTGGCTACCGAGTTCCCCCAAACTACGATTCTCTCATCGGCAAAATCATTGCCCATGGGGATGATCGGGGAATCGCGTTGGCCCGGATGCGCAACGCCTTGGCCGAGATTGTGGTGGAAGGCATTAAGACCAATGTGCCTCTCCATCAGCTTATTTTGGCGGACTCCAGTTTTGAGCGAGGTGGGACCAGCATTCATTATTTAGAGAAGATGCTGGCTCGCTAATCTCCTTACATCCGACCCCCTGAGATTTCTCCCAGGGGGCCGTTTGCTTGTGTAGCTCGCCATGAATCGCGATGTCCTAATTCTGCTGGTAACCCAGTTCTTAGGGGCCTTTGCCGATAACGCTATTCTGTTCACTGCCCTGGCTAAGGTTATGCAGTCCCCTGGAACGTCTCCGGGTTACGTCCCTGCCCTTCAGGCCCTATTTCTAGCTGCCTTCGTCGTGCTTGGCCCATGGGTTGGCCCCTACGCTGACTCCCATCCCAAGTCCCACGTGCTATCCATGGCTAATGCCATTAAAGCTTTGGGAGCAGGGCTGATGTTCATCGGTCTAGAGCCGTTGTTGGCCTATACCGTAGTGGGCATTGGAGCCGCCCTATACGGTCCGGCTAAATACGGTGCTCTCCCTGAATTAGTAGGTCCAGAGCAATTAGTTAAGGCCAACGGCTGGATTGAGGGAACCACTATCGTAGCTATGCTTACCGGCAGCTTGGGAGGCGCTACCCTGGCAGATCATTCGGTGCCGCTGGCCCTAGGGATAGTGGCGTTGTTGTTCATCACCGCCGCCTTCACCGCCCGCTTTATTACCTCCGTTCCTCCCCAGCACATCGAACGGGAGCCACCCTTCCGTCACTATCAAGCCCTCATTTCTGGCCTACTCCATACCCACCGGGCTCGATTCTGCGTGCTAGGGGTCGCTCTATTCTGGGGAACGACTGCAGCACTGCGTTTGATGTTGATGGACTGGGCCCCCGCTGTTTTGGGGGTTAGCAATAGTGAGGGGGTCGCTGAATTAACGGTTTATATTGCCCTGGGTACTGCCGGAGGGGCTTTACTAGTCCCTCGGCTGATACCTCTTCACGCGCTACGACGGGCCCGCTTTCCAGGCTATGCCATCGGTCTCACCATTTTGCTGTTGGCTACCATCCATATTCCTTGGCTGGCTAGAGGAGTGCTATTCCCAGTGGGATTGATGGCGGGATTATTCGTTGTTCCCCTTAATGCTGCCCTCCAAGACATCGGTCATCACTCTGTGGGCAGCGGTAACACCATCGCAGTGCAGCAATTCTTCGAAAGTTTGGCCATGACCCTAGCGTCGGGGTTATACGCGGTGGCAGTGAAGACAGGCGCCAGCCCAGTGACCTCACTGCAAACACTGGGGTTATTAGTCTTGGTGGTCACTTTTTTAGTGAGTCGGCGGTTGAGCCGCACGGAAAATTAGTCAGCCCAAGTCAGCTAACAAGTAGCTGGCCATCCCAAAGCCCCCACCCTACGGGGCGGGAGCGTTAGAAAGGCTCTCGGAGCAATAACCCAGATTGGTATTAAATCTATTTTCCTGTGGTAGATTTCTTAGCAGGTGACTTACCAGGTGATTTACTGCTGGACTTAGCAGAATGCCCCTGGGGAGAAGTAGTTTTGCTTGTCCGTCCCTTTTTCTGTCCGGCAGCTGGCTGAGGTGAAGAAGTGGCTACGCTCTTCTGAGCTGCGGCGGCAAATTCTGCATTATGGATTCGACGGAAGTAGCCCATGGCCGTTTGGGGAGGGTTCTCATCTCCGGTAGCCAAGCTATAAATCACGCTTTCCCCCTGTGGTCCTGCCCGCTCCTCAGTGTAGGCCCGTTCCACGCGGCTGTTACTACGAAAAGCGTTCATTTGAGACCAGGTAGTAAAAACGTAGTAGCGGCCATCTCGATGAATTTCACCGTAGAAGGGCGTTTCCGCGTTCGCTTTACCTTCGTAGAGATCTATCCCTGGAAATCCACTGTCCCTATCCCGGTACTGTTCAGTACGAGCAAATTCGAGAGTTTCACTATGAGGACCAGCCCATACCCTGATCAAAGGGTAGGTAGGCTGACCACAGGCTAAGAAACGCTGGTAGTTTTGCAGATCATCAAAGGCGTAGATGCGCCCATCCCGGTGTTCCTCTAAAAATAATCCGTAGGGACCAGGAAGACCGTTAGTAGCGGGAGACGCGGCGACGCGACGAGGAGACGGTGCGGGAGTTTCCGGGGTTTCGCTAGTGGTAGGCCGACTGTTCATCGTACTGAAAGGGTTACGCAGAATACCGGTAGAGCAACCACCAAGAGTGACGGACAGCAATAAGACCCCCAGGGGGCCGAGGGGGGTTAAGCGCATGGGCGCAACTCCTAAACGAGTGAGTTAACTCAGAGAACTGACCGACGGGGACAGTCCCCTAATTAAGGGAGTGGGATCCCAAGAAGGCTGGGAGGGTACCACGGGACTAGGGACCGTTGAGGCGTTCCGCCACCTGGCTTGCCCATTCAGGGCGACGGGCTTCTAAGTGGTGACGGGCTCGTCGCCCGCGACCATCTTCCAATAGTGGGTTGGCATTACCGTCTAACAACCGCTGTACGCTTTTTTCCAGAGCTCCTGCACAAGCGTGCATGAGGGCAGTAAGACCATCTCGGTCTTGGAGATCTGGGTTTGCTCCCAGCTGGAGCAAACTATCCACTGCCTCGGGGTGACGGTGAATAACTGCATCCATGAGTGCACAGCGACCAATGCGATCTTGTCGGTCCAAACCGGCTCCAGCATCTACCAAACGACGCAGAATGCTCAATCGCCCCAGGGTTGCGGCGTACATCAGGGCAGTGCGTTCTTCGACCGTAACCATGTCTACCAGGGAAGAATCATGGTTCAGCAAACCGTCTACCACCATCTCCCTCCCCAATTCTGTTGCCACTATCAACGCTGTACGTCCTAGGGGATCCCTCATACGGGGATTCGCTCCCCGCAACAATAAAGCTGCAACCAGTTCATTATTGCCCCGCCAAGCTGCAAAAGTAAGCGGAGACCACGGAGCCTTAGGATAGGTACAAGCCAACTGGATATCTGCTCCGCCGTTCAGCAATACCTTCACGGTTTCTGCTTTACCCTGAGCAATAGCGCGGATGAGAGGAGTAAAACCTTCGTGATCTACCACATCAGGTTTGGCTCCACGGCGCAAAGCATCCCGTACTCCTTGGGAGTCACCGGCCTGAATGGCAGTAAAAAGGGCACTGTCGGGAGTAAGCACGGTGGAGTCTAACCTTGGGTTAGCGGGCAGTCAGTTGTTCCTGCATAAACGCCTTGCCAGCGGCAAATCCTCGCTCAAATTCTTGCTTAGCAGCGTTTGTATCGAAGGAATCCAATGTATGGCCGTGGGAGAATTGTTTGATAAAAATGAACCCGATAGCATAAACAACAGCACCCGACACCACGGGTCGAATGGTCGCGCTGGCAAGGTAACCAATCCCAGGGAACAGCAACAGCGCGTAGCTAGCCAGATAACGAGTAATCCAAGCGCTGTGGAGACCACCAAGCAGAGTAGCGACAATTGCTTTGGTTCGGTAATGGGGGGTAGGAACGGTATAGAGCTGACCCAGATCGTAAACCATCTTACCGATAACACCAGCAATAGCCAGTTCATCGAAAACTGGGGCTGGAACTAGTCCGATCCCCCCTGCCGCCAGGGCATAACGCTGCACAATACTCCTGCCCTCCTGTTCTCTGGTGACGGGAGGGGATACTTCTTCGGTTAACGCAAGACTAGACATGGGAACAGTCCACCTACGAAATGTACGAGGGTGAACAATAACGGACCTGCCTCAAAAACAGAAGGCCCTGGACTAATCCAGGGCCCTCTTCGGTTACCTCAGCCCAGCCTAAACCCTCACGGTTAAGCGGCAGCCGCCTCACTCTTGGCTTCACTGACAACCTTCTTGCCTTCTTCCAGTTCGGCACTGAAATAATCCCGTACCTTCTCTGGATCGAAAGTTAAGAATGTGCCACCTGACTCAAAATGCTGGATAAAGACCTTACCCACGGCATAGGTAGAGGCACCGCTCAGCGTCACCATAGTCAACGCGCCAGCGGCTTGACCCACGATGGGGATAATCTTAATGAGGCTAGCCGCTGCTGGCTGCATGGCCAAGGGAGCAACGCCACCCAACAGGCTGGTGATCGCTTCCTTCCCTAAATTCTTAGAAAACTTAATCCCATAGATATTGCTCAAGCTATGAAGCATCTTCAACTGTACGGAGGTAACTAG
>CAWUNB010000021.1:0-14008 GCA_963923745.1 uncultured Thiotrichales bacterium | reverse complement strand
AATTACCCGATTGGATGAACACTAAAGAAATGAGGAAAGCGATGAACACGCTAAGGCAATTTTCGGAAAAAGATCAAGACTATCATAGATACCAAGCTCGACTGAATTATCTACGGGAGCAAACAAGCCTTATTAGAGGACACGAAGAAGATCTTCTAAAATTAGATCAAGCTAGGCATCAACTAGAGCTAGAACGCCAAGCAAAAGAAGCTGCTCAACAATCTGAAATAAAGGAACGTAAAGAAAAAGAAGCTGCACGACAAGCCGAAGCAGAGGAACGTAAAGAAAAAGAAGCTGCACGGCAGGCCGAAGCAGAGGAACGTAAAGAAAAAGAAACTGCTCTAGCTGAAATTAAACGGCTCAAATTACTCTTATCAAATAATCTAAACACCCACAGCCCCTAATGTTCCCTTTCCGCCAATTTCTTCATCCGATATAGCGCTTCCAATGCTTGACGAGGAGTTAAGTCATCTACCTCCAAAGCACGTAACGCCGTTACCACTGGATGCTCTAGGGTAGCAAACAGAGGCAATTGGCGAGCTTTCCTATCTTTTTCCGGGGGTGAGCGATCAACTTCCAGCAACTCCAGTCGTTGCCGCGCTAAGGTGATTACCTCCCGGGGAACGCCCGCCAAGGCGGCAACCTGAAGTCCGTAGCTGCGACTGGCCGGGCCTTCCTGCACCGCATGGAGAAACACGATATGGTCGCCATGTTCCACCGCTTCCAGATGGACGTTGGCCACTGCTGAGTTTTCTTCCGGTAAAACGGTGAGCTCAAAGTAATGGGTAGCAAATAGGGTGAAAGCCTGAATCTCCCGAGCCAGCCAATCGGCACAAGCCCAGGCCAGGGATAAACCGTCGAAGGTGCTGGTACCCCGTCCTACTTCATCCATCAACACCAAACTAGCGGGGGTAGCGTTGTGGAGGATATTGGCCGTTTCTGTCATTTCTACCATGAAAGTAGAGCGGCCCCCTGCCAGATCATCCCCAGCACCAATGCGAGTGAAGATACGATCTACGGGTCCTAGAATTGCCTGGGAAGCAGGAACATAACTACCAAGGTGAGCCAAGAGCACGATGAGGGCGATTTGCCGCATGTAAGTGCTTTTTCCCCCCATGTTGGGACCAGTAATGACCAACATGCGCCGTTGTCCCTGAAGGTGGCAATCATTAGGCACAAAAGGTTGCCCTTCCAGGGCCTGTTCCACCACCGGGTGACGGCCAGCGGTGATGTGGATACCGGGTTCAGCCACCAGGGTGGGGGGCTGCCAATCCAGTGCGAGGGCCCGTTCGCCCAAACACACGAGTCCATCTAAGGTGGCAATAGCCGTTGCTGCCTGTTGTAGCGCCGGAAGGAAAGGCTGGAGTAGCTCCAACAGCTCCTCGTATAGCCCCCGTTCCCGGGCCAGCGCCCGCTCCCGGGCGGACAGTACTTTATCTTCAAAGTTTTTTAGTTCAGGGGTGATATAACGCTCAGCCCCGGTTAGGGTCTGACGACGTTGATAATCCCCTGGAACCCGGTCGGCGTAGGCCCGTCCTACCTCTAGGTAGTAGCCGTGAATTTTGTTATAGCCCAGCTTGAGAGTAGCTAAACCGCTCCGTTGCCGCTCCCGAGCTTCCAAAGCCACCAGATATTCCCCAGCGTTTTCCCGCAGTGCCCGTAATTCATCCAAGGTGGCATCGTAACCAAGGGCAATCACCCCACCATCCCGAATCAAACTGGGAGGATTTTCCACCACGCTGCGAGTAAGAAGGTCATACAGTTCCGCAAAGTCACCAATGGCAGCGGCTAATTGCTGAACTAAGGGAGCCGAGACCTCCTGCAAATGTTCTCTCAAGGTGGGCAAGCGACTCAGCCCACCCCGCAAGCCAGTGAGATCCCGGGGGCGAGCGGTTTTCAAAGCGACCCTGGCAAGAATTCGCTCCATATCACCAATGCCCCGTAGCAGGGCATGAAGAGCACGGTTGTCTGGAGTGGCAGCCAATATACCCACTGCTTGGTGACGAGCTCGCAACAGGGCCTGATCCCGCAAGGGACGGTGAATCCACCGGCGTAGCAACCGGCTTCCCATGGGGGTCGCAGTGTGATCCAACAGGGCCGCTAGGGTGTAATCCGAGCCCCCCCCCAATCGACTATCCAGCTCCAGATTCCGCCGAGTTGCAGCATCTAGCAAAATGGCTTCTTCTCGCCGCTCTGCGGTGAGGGTACGTAGATGGGGCAAAGCTCCCCGCTGGGTTTCCTGGGCATATTGCAGCAATGCGCCTGCTGCCCCTATTCCCAAGGGGAGGTCATCACAGCCAAATCCCGCCAGATCCTTGGTTGCAAACTGCTGGACTAGCAGGCGAGTTGCCGTTTCTTGATCAAAATGCCAAGGGGGTCTGGCCCGTACCCCCCGCCATCCCGCTAGCACGGTTAGAGCCGTTCCTTCTGGAACTAATAGTTCCGCTGGCATCAACCGTTCCAGCTCACCGCCTAGGGCTTCTTCCCCCTGACCCTGCAATATTGCTAATCGCCCCGCCCCCAGGTCTAAGCTGGCCAAACCAAAAATCAATCCCCCATGGGCAGTTGTTTTGGTAGCAAGAGGTAACAACGCCACCAGCAAGTTATCCCGTCGTTCCTCCAACAGGGCTTCGTCAGTTACCGTACCGGGGGTGAGAACGCGAGTCACTTGCCGATCGACAGGCCCCTTGGTCGTCGCGGGATCTCCCACTTGCTCGCATAAGGCCACTGATTCGCCGGCTTTTAGCAACCGAGCCAAGTAGCCTTCCACTGCGTGATGGGGCACCCCCGCCATAGGAATAGGAGCCCCTCCACTACTACCCCGGCTAGTCAGGGTAATATCGAGTAGGCGGGCTGCTCGGCGGGCATCTTCATAGAATAATTCGTAGAAATCCCCCATTCGGTAAAACAACAGACAATCCGGATGATTAGCCTTAATCCCCAAGTACTGCTGCATTACTGGAGTGTGATTTTTGAATTCGCTATCTGCTGAGTTATCTGATTTACCTTCTCTGCTCATTCAAAACTCACCTAGATAGCTACATTGGAGGATTCCGAATCAGCGTTTGGGATTAAGTACGGAATCGATCAACAACGGTCTGTAATTCTTTTGCCAGGGATTGCAATTTAGCACCGGCACCCGCTGTCGCTTCCGCTACGGTGGTAGTTTGGTCAGAAATCTGGCTGATATTGGCTACTCGTGAGGTAATTTCGTTGGCCACTGTGCTTTGCTCCTCCGCAGCGGTAGCAATTTGATTATTCATATCGGAAATGGTGGCAATAGCCTCACTAATAGCGGCTAATCGTTGGCCGGCTGCCCGTGCCTGGTTAACGCTTTGCTCAGCTTGGAGACGTCCCTGGCCCATGGCTTGAACAGCATTGCGGGCACCGTTCTGTAGACGAGCGATCTTGTCTTGAATTTCCCGGGTAGCCTGTTGTGTGCGGGAAGCCAAGGTTCTAACTTCATCGGCGACAACCGCAAAACCTCGTCCCTGTTCTCCGGCCCGAGCAGCCTCAATAGCAGCATTAAGGGCTAATAGGTTGGTTTGTTCAGCAATTCCTCGGATAACATCCAAGATAGTACCGATGCTTTCACTATCAGCTCCTAGCTCGGCAATGGTTTGACCGGCTCGCTCGACTTCCTGGGCTAAGTTCACAATTATAGTTTGGGTACTATCTACCACCTGGCTACCTTCTGCCGCCTGCTCCCGAGCTTGACGGGCTGATTGAGCAGCAGCTGCCGCGTTTTGGGCTACTTCCTGGACAGTAGCCGACATTTCTTCCATGGCGGTAGCTACCTGATCCACCTCCAAGTGCTGAGTCAACATGCGTTCCCGGGTTTGGGCAGTGGCACCAGCCAGTTCGACAGCTGACCCTACAACTTCTCGTGCGGCGTGAGATACCTTGCCGATAATGCCTCGTAGGCCAGTTTTCATATCTCCCACTGCTACCGCAATGAGACCTACCTCATCCCGGTAGTGCACCAACACAGGGGGATGGGTTAAATCTCCCTGGGTAATTTGTCCCAGGTCTTTCAGCACGACGGATAGGGGACGGATACTGCGGAGAACTTGGGTCGTGGCTACAACCACCAGGAATACCATGATCAGCGAGCTCACCCAGACGAAAGAATTCATTAGATCCAGTGCTTTTATCTGTTCAGCTACAGCTTGTTCTGCTTGATTTCGTACCCGATCAACCGTTTTTTCCAGATGCTGCTCTAACCGATCTGCTGCTATATCGAATTCGGGCATCATGGCATTGCCGGCTTCAGGGCCGTGATCGACATAAGCATGGGACATTTTTTTGCCTATGGCATAGTAGGCTTCAAAGTCTGGACCAATGATTCGGTAGTCATTGGCATGCTCCTTATCGAGGATAGCTAATTGCTGCAACAAACCCCGTACCCGCACCGCGAATTTCTCTGCTTGCTCCCAGCCATCATCCAGACCATTTAGGGCGCGTGTAGCGCCAATATCAGATAGATATTGCTGCACTTCCACTACGGAGAATTGGAAATCACGGGCTTTATCTAATAGCGGTAATTGAACGTTTTGATAAAGACGTGCGTGATTATCCAATTCATTGGTTTTTACTAAAATTAGTGCCAACTCGCTCATTACTGCTATGCTGATAATAGCAACCATTAATAAAAATTTTTGTACCAAAGTCATTTGATTCATTAATCTATCCTCTTGGCAAGAACGGCAGAATATTCAGTATCTAGTCTCATTTCAAAGACAGGCAAGGGGCTGGCCAGTGTCAGGATCAGTGCGAGTTACCCTAATACGACCAATGCTATTAATGACCAGCGCCCTACCTCCTCCTTGGAGATAGCACAAAATAAAAGTGCCATTGCTGGCGGTAAGGGCAGAACTGCCGAGGGAGCCGGTACTGTTAAATGTTAAATAATTAGCCGAAGGGAATCCTCGGTATTGCAGGATAACGGAAGTGGGGAGGGGAGGGTGATGGCGTAGGAGAACTTCCCCATCATTGAAGTTTTCATCACCATTGCGATCGACGAAAACGATCCACCCCTGAGTCCAAGGGTGGGCGTTTTTGCGAATACATTCTCGACCGGTATTCGTTTTACAAACGACGCCTTGACGCCCTCTCATTAACGCTTCGGCTCGAGCCAAGGCCAAATCGGCCCGCAACTCATTGAGCTGGGTAGCCAGCAGGTTGTCTCCATACCAAGTCTGGAGGGAAGGAACAGCCAGAGTCATCAGTATTGCCAGGATAGCGAGAGCAACAAGGAACTCTAGTAGGGTAAAACCGCTGGACGGGAAGATGGGGTGCGGGAGAGAAGCCACGAAAAATACCTCGGTTGCATCCCCCAAATTACCCTGTAGTCAGCTCACTAGATTGTCGGCAATAGCTGATTTAGTTGTCAGCCATTGGCGGTGCTGGTTTAACAACTTTCTTGCGTCCCTTCAAACACGATTTTGCCATTAATGCCTCGATAGCGCTGGTTTCCTTGGGGACCCCCCCTGTCAATATCACCGGGTCTCCTTCAGTCACTAGCACGTCGTCTTCAATACGAATTCCAATATCCCAATAATCCTGGGGGATATCCTCTTGTCCTCCTGGAATATACAACCCAGGCTCCACCGTCATAACCATCCCCGGCTCTAATAAGCGCCAATCGTCACCGCTGCGATAACTTCCCACATCGTGGACATCCATACCCAACCAATGGCCAGTACGGTGCATGTAAAACCGTTTGTACTTCTCTTCTTTAATCAGGGTTTTAACTTTACCGGTTAGCAACCCCAACTCCACCAATCCCTGCGTAAGGACCTTAACAGCTGCTTCATGGGGGTCATTCCAACTCTTACCCGATTTTACCTGGGCGATAGCGGCTTGCTGAGCCGCCAGTACCCAATCGTAGACCCGGCGTTGGGGATCGCTAAAACGGCCATTCACTGGAAAAGTACGAGTAATGTCAGCGGCATAACCTTGGTATTCACAGCCGGCATCGATCAGTACCAGGTCGCCATCTTGGAGCAAACAGTCATTGGTGGTGTAGTGGAGAGTACAGGCGTTACTACCACCACCGACAATGGAAGGATAGGCCGGTGAACGGGCACCCCGTTGGATAAAAGTATGGAGTAACTCGGCTTCTAACTGGTATTCGTAACAACCTGGTCGGCAAACCCCCATGGCCCGACAATGGGCTTCGCTAGTAATACGGGCGGCTTCTTCCATCAGCCGAATCTCGCTTGGACTCTTCCGTAGCCGCATTTCGTGGATTAACTGGTCCAATCCAATAAATTCCCCCGGTGCCTGCACCCCTCCCCGCGCTTTACGGCGAACTTGATTAATCCAACCGAGCACCCGTTCATCCCAACTGGCATTAGTTCCTAGGGTGTAATAGATACGGCTACGGTTTTCCAATAAACCCAGCATCACCTCGTCCAATTGGGCAATAGGATAGGCTTCGTTGGCCCCATAGTGTTCTTTAGCTCCCAAGGTGCCGACCCGGGATCCAGTCCATAGCTCCATGGCAGGATCTTTATCGCGACAGAACAACAAGTACTCCCCCTCTTTGCGACCAGGAACCAATACCAGTAATGCTTCAGGCTCCGGAAAACCTGTAAGGTAAAAAAAGTCACTGTCGGGACGAAAGGGGTATTCATTGTCTCGATTACGCAGCTGGACACTGCTGGTGGCCAAAATGGCCACGCTACCAGGGGTTAGGGTTTTGAGTAAGCGACGACGACGACGAGCGAATTCTTTGGTGTGGGACATGGGGTGCTTTAGAGTTGATTTGGCATGGACTGGTGAAGGGCTACAAGCGCTTTAGTAGTGTCCAGTACCCCTCCGCTGTGGGCAGCGGTTTCCAGCAAACGGGCAGCTTCCCCCAGTTTGGGATAACCCAACCCCCCAGCCAACCCCTTAATTTGGTGAGCCAAGCTAGCCACCTGCTCCAAGTCCCCCTTGGCCAGGGCCTCATCCAGCTCATCTTGGGTGGTGGGTAGAGAAGTTAAAAAGCGATCCACCAGTTCTTCTACGCCATTTTGTCGTTGATCGGCCAGCGGAGTCTGATCAGTAGTGCTGGACAAATAAGTTGCCACTATTTGGTAAAGAGCGGCCCAGTCCACCGGTTTAGTGATGAACCCACTGTAACCAGCGGCCATGGCTTCTCGGTGATGGGAGGCCATAGAGTGGGCGGTGAGGGCTATGATGGGAACGTCGTACAGTGCCTCCCGTAGTAGCTTGGTGGCTTCCACTCCGCCCATTACTGGCATTTGCATATCCATCAACACCAACTGGAAATCTTCTTCCAGGGCTCGAGCTACCGCTGCTTCACCGTCCCCCACCACAATGGTTTCTGCCCCTGTTTTAGCCAGATAGTGGGTGATAAGCGTTTGGTTATAAGGGTTATCTTCCGCTAATAAGATCCGTCCTTTAACCTGAGGAATGACCAAGGGAGTTGCCGACAGGGCCAACGTCTCTTCCATAGGGGTGTAGTCCAACAAATCACTATCCGCTAGTGGCCCGGTGCTAACAGTAGCAACGAAGACCGATCCCACCCCAAAATGGCTTTCTACCGATAGATCCCCCCCCAACCCTTGGGCCAAACGCCGTGAGATAAATAACCCCAAACCGGTACCACCGTAACGACGGGTGATGGAAGCATCGGCTTGGGTATAGGGGCGAAATAGCTTTTGTTGCTGAGAATCGTTCAGACCAATACCGCTGTCGAACACTGCCAATACCAGTCGCTCCATTGCTACGTCGCAACTCACCAGCAACCGGACTGCACCATGCTCAGTAAATTTTAGGGCATTACTCAACAAGTTAAGTAGGATCTGACGCAGTCGGGTAGGATCGGAGGTAATAACCCGAGGAAGGGGGGGGAGCCGGTGAATAGAGAGGATGAGATCCTTGTGATGGGCTAAGGTGGTCGTAGCAGACAGGCATTGATCGAACAGGGGGGATAGGGCTACCGGAACTTGTTCTACCTCCAAGCGCCCCGCTTCAATCTTGGCCAAATCCAGAATGTCGTCAATTAGTACCTGGAGGTGTCGGCTATTGTCCAAAACAGCCTGGACAGCTGCAGTGCGTTCTTGTTCCGATTGATCTGGCTCCAATAGGGTTTGGGAGAAACCAACAATGGACGCTAGGGGGGTACGCATCTCGTGACTCATATTGGCCACGAAGGTGCTCTTGGCCGCATTCGCCGCCTCGGCTTGTTCCTTCGCACGGAGGAGATCAGCTTCCATTTGGCGAGTAGCAGTAATATCCCGCTTGATGGCTACGTAGTGGGTAATCTGGCCTTGGCTATTACGAATAGGGGTAATGGCCTGAGCTTCGACATATTGGCTACCGTCCTTGCGGCGGTTAATCAGTTCTCCTTCCCAGTGTTGCCCCGCACTGATGGTTTGCCACAGAGCGCGGTAATAGGCTGGATCCTGAATCCCAGAGCGGAGCATCCGCACATTTTGTCCCAGCACTTCTGCTGGGCTATAGCCTGTCCCTGCCGTGAACGCTTGGTTGACATAAGCCAGAATACCTTGGGTATCGGTGATAGCTACCATGTTGACGGTAGCGTCGAGGGCTGCTGCTTTGAGGGCCAGTTGATCGCGAATAGCTCTCATCTCCCCGATGGATCGCCGGTAATTAAACAGTGCCAGGGGGGCGGCAATACAGGCTAGCAACCCCCCTAGGGCCATGATCTGCCAAAACAAGGTAGGGAGGGGAGTTAACCAGTCCAACAAGGGTAGGTTCATGGGGATTTGGGTGAAGGTGGAACGTCAGCGAGAAGCCGCTTGATATAACGCAATCAGGGCGGCAGAAGTAGCGGGTTTATCACCGGATCGGGCTGCTGTCTCGGCAGTGCGGGCTGCTAGACCCAGCTCAGGGTAACCCAGCCCACTGGCAACCCCTTTAATCTGGTGGGCTAAACCGGCCACCTGCAGTAAATCATCCAGGTCCATAGCCTGCTCCATCGCCGTCAAGGTGGCTGGCAGGCTGGTCCGAAACCGAGCAGCGAGTGCCTGCAATGCCTCGTCATCTTGCTGCGCCATCGGTTCTTCATTGGTGTCGCTGGCACTAGGAAGGTAACGGGCCACCACTCGATAGAGGGTAGGCCAATCCAAGGGCTTGGTGAGATAGTCAGTGCAACCGGCCTCCAAAGCCTCCTGGCGATGGTAACTGAGACCGTGGGCAGTAACTGCCACGATGGGAAGAGGGCACAATGCTTCTCGGAGTAGGCGGGTAGCTTCCAATCCCCCCATAACGGGCATCTGCATATCCATCAGGATTAAGTGAAACTCCTCTTCCAATGCCTTGGAGATGGCCAGCTCACCGTTGCCGACCACCACAACTTCGGCACCAGTTTTCGCCAAATGGTGGGTCAGTAGCGCTTGGTTATACTCATTGTCTTCAGCCAATAAGATCCGACCAGCCACTCGAGGCACAGCCCCTGAGTCCATTGGGGACTCCATCGGATCGACTAGGTCAGTGAGAGGAGAGGGAAGGTTGGCCGCCAGGTCGTCTAGGGGACCGGTGGCGACGGTGATCACAAACACACTTCCCACCCCTAAATGGCTTTGGAAAGTGAGATCGCCTCCGAGGCGGCGGGCCAGCTGCATAGCCAAATACAAGCCTAACCCCATACCGGTATGACGCCGTTCTTGGTAGCCATCCACCTGGGTAAAAGGTTTGAACAGTTGTTTAGCCTGCTCAGGCGCAATACCAGTGCCGGTGTCAAAAACCGATAGGACTAGTCGCTCTGCTCCTACATCGCAGCTAGCCAGCAGGTGAACAGAACCCCGTTCAGTGAACTTGATGGCGTTGTGCCCCAGTTTGTGAAGAATCTGTCGAAGCCGATGGGGATCGGAGGTAATGATGGTGGGAAGGGGAGGAATGGTGTGGACCGATAGCTCTAGACCCTTTGCCGAAGCCAAGGGAGTAAGGGTGGTCAACCAATCGTCGAGTAATGCGCCCAAATCCAGGGGAACGATGGTGATTCCCAGTTCCCCTTCCTCTGCTTGGGACAACTCTAAGACATCTTCAATAAGCCTTCGCAGGTGGTGGCCACTGTCTAGCACCGCCTTGATTGCTTGAGTGCGTTTTTCTTCGGATTGGCTATGGTCCTGAAGAATTTCGGCGAATCCCAACAGCGCGGTAAGGGGAGTACGCAATTCATGGCTCATGTGGGCAAGGAAAGAACTCTTCGCCCGTTGCGCCATACCCGCCCGCTCCCACAGAGCTTCTTCAAGGTAACGACGCTCAGTGATATCTTCCCCAGCCGTTAGCAGTCCTTTGATCTGACCATGCTGATCTCGGATTAAAAATTGAGACCAACTAATGAGACGCTCCTCACCCTGACGGGTCAGAATCAAGCTATCGTGATTTTCTGGAGGTCTTCGTTCCCCTTTCATGACTTGGGCAAAGTATTCTGCCCGAGGCAAACGTTGACTGGGAGGGACGCACTGCTCGAACCATTGGGAGCCCACCAGCACTTCTTCTGGATAATCCAAGACTTCGCAAGCTTTTTGGTTGGCCCGGCCCACAGTGCCATCGGGGTGTAACACCAGAATCATCACCCCTACTTGATCCAAATAACTTTGGGCCAGAGTCTTTTCTTGTTGCAACGTCTCCTCTCGCTGGTGGCGAGAAGTGACATCTTTCATTACGCCCAAGGCCAGAAGGGGAGTTTGGTCATCGGTGTAGATGAAGGAGGCGCGATCCTGAATCCACAGGTAGTGTCCCTGGGCATGGTGGACCCGGTATTCCATCTCGAAACGGCGTTGTTCCCGGCTAGCCGAAGAGAACTCGGTCTCAAAACGGGCTAAATCGTCTGGGTGGACACGCTGACGCCATATCGCCAGATCTCGCCCCATCGTTTCGCTGTCATAGCCCAGTAGGGCGGTATAGTCCCCCTCCCACTGAATACGCCGGGAATATAAGTGGATTTCATAAGTCACATCTCCCATGGCTCCCACCAGGGAAGTGTAACGACGGAGAGCGGCTGCCCGTTCTACTTCAGCCCAGCGATTGCTGGTTATATCTTCTTGGCAAAATACTACCCGGGGAGATTCCAAGCCCAACAGGCGAGTAATTTGTAAGGAGAAAAAACGAGGTTGCCCAGCAATTGGGATAGAAAGGGATAATCGGCTTTCCCAACGCTCACCGGTCAATGCAGCCTGGATAGCGGGAATTACTGACGAGGTTTCCCCCTGTTGATAGAGATGTTCCAGGGATAGATAGGTTCCTCCCACTTCTAGGGGACCAACGTTTGGGCCAACTTCCTGAATAAAGCGTTGCCAAGCCTGGTTAACACCAACGATCTTGCCCCGATCATTAAAAATCACTAGCCCTGATCCCATACCATCCATAACGGCCTGGTTAAGGGTGATGGCGTCGCTAAGGGCGCTACAAGTGGCTTGCAAATCCCCTTCGCTGTCCATTAACCGAGCGTTAGCAAAGGATAAGTGTTTAACCTGGTTGGCGACTTCGTTAGCCAGCTGCGTGGCATAGCTCAGCCATTGATCTACGGTGGAACGAAGATGCAGCCTAAGTAATCCACCGGTTAACAGGGATAACCCTAATAGGCCAATCCCTGTCAAGCCAATGTTTATTAGACTCCCTCCCAATAACAACGCACCGAATAAACTTACTAAAAAAGTAGCTAAAATGAAGTAAATCAGCAGAAAACGAATAAGCCGTTGAGCTACTCGTTTGGGGGAAGCGTTGCTATTAGCAGGACCGCGATCCACAGGCACAGCGCTCCCTCAAGACGGTGGAGTTGTTTCGACGGCGGCTATTTTGTGGCCTTTAGCGGCAGGACTACACCGTGAAGAGTCCATATTCCATCAAGCAAAAATCTTATCAAATCAGGTCAATCTTGCTGGCTACGATAGCGACGCCACAACCATAGTCCCAGCCCCGTAGAAACTACCAGTAAGGCAACTGACAGTGCAGTGCGCAGCCCTGCTTCTAGATTGACGCCAGACCCTAATAGGGCGAATACCATCGTCTGGGGCAAGTAACCCAGGGCGGATCCGGTAAAAAAGGGACCAGGCTCCACAGCAGATACCCCCGCTGCTAAATTAGTTGCCAGATTGTTAGTAAAAGGTGACAGGCGTAGCACTAAGGCCATAACCAGGGTATTGCTGATTAGGAAGCTATCAATTTTTTTGATCTTATGGGGAAAGCGCCGAACTAAAAAAGCACGCCCCATAAACCGGGCATAGTAGAAAACCCCTACAGCCCCCATAAGAGTAGCAAGCAGCGCCCACAAAGTTCCTGGGAGGAAACCGAAAGCATAGCCGGCAAGGAAACTGATCACTTGCCGAGGCAAACCAATGGCGGTAAAACCCGCCCCCACAGCAACGAACAGCGCCTCCCCGGTGAGTCCTTGTCCCCGAATTCGGCTATCGATCCACTGGGTTTCCAACAGGCTCTGGAGTCCCAGTTGATTGACCAACAGGCCAATGGTTAACAACGTTGCCATTAACACCAACCCCCGTCCCCATACTTCCCACCAGGATTTAATGGGGGATGACGAGGGTAAATCAGCAGGCATGGAATCCATGGTCGGGTCACAAGGTGTGGGTGGGACGCTCGCTGTGGAGCATCTCCGCCAGGTAGTTCTCGATTTTCGTCCGTACTGGGACCCCTTCCTGGGGGGTGAGTTGGACACCAATTCCGCTAACGCGGTTATTATGGGCTGCCACCGGAGTAATCCATACCACTTTTCCGGTGATGGCTAGTCGCTCCGGTTCCTCCATTAAGGTAATCAGTAAGCGCACTTCGTCACCCAATTGATAGCTTTTAGTGGTAGGAATAAATAGCCCGCCATGTTTTAGGTAAGGCATATAGGCACTGTAGAGAGCGTTTCGATCCTTGATGGTAATGGATAAAATGCCTTGGCGAGTTGGTAGATTGGGGAAATCAGTCATAATCCTACCCTTGAGAACCTAAGTAGTAGCTGAGATAACATCCTGGCACTATACAAGAAACACTACTTGGCGGGAATCAGCCCTGTGGCTGTTATCGCCACCTCTAAGAGGAGATGAGCATTTATGGCTACCCAACCTTTGTTGACCGATGTTAAGACTCTGCGAGAACAGGCCCGTAAACATATCATGGACGGGGCAGTCACGGCGGGTTATCGGGGCGATCGGGCCACGGTGGTAAAATTGCTAAATGATGCTTTAGCTACTGAACTCGTATGTATCCTACGTTATAAACGCCACCACTTTATGGCCGCAGGTATTAATGCTGATGCTGTTGCCGCAGAGTTTTTAGTCCATGCTAATGAAGAGCAGGGGCACGCAGATTTAATTGCTGCTCGCATTGTTCAATTGCGGGGCGAGCCTGATTTTAATCCGGAGAGCTTAACTGCCCGCAGCCATGCTGAATACATAGAAGGGGATTCTTTAATTGATATGATTAAGGAAGATTTAGTTGCCGAGCGTATTGCTATCGATAGTTATGGAGAAATAATTCGTTATATCGGTGATAAAGATATTACCACCCGCCGTATGCTGGAAGGTATTTTAGCCATGGAGGAGGAACACGCTGATGATCTTTCCAGTATGCTAGAAGATTTACAACGCGAATAATTTCCAATGGCATTACTAACTCTGCGGGACATTCACTTAGCCTACGGCGGAGCACCCCTGCTGGATGGTGTGGATTTAGGGGTGGAACGGGGCGAGCGAGTTGCCCTGGTTGGGCGTAACGGCAGTGGCAAGTCCAGTTTGATGCGGATGATTGCCGGCGAGATTCTTCCAGACAGTGGAGAATTGGTACGCTCGGGGGGATTGCGGGTCGCTCGACTAGCCCAGGAAGTACCGGGAGGCGAAGAAGGCAGTGTTTTTGATGTGGTCTCTGCCGGTTTAGGGCCGGTGGGGACATGGCTGGCGGAATACCACCGGTTAAGTCAGCGGTTAGCAGAAGAAGGTGACGCCGGAGGAGGGGAATTACTGGCTGCTCTGGCCAGCATTCAGCATGATTTGGAAGGAGTGGGGGGGTGGCAGTGGCGCTCCCG
>CAWUNB010000020.1:0-15081 GCA_963923745.1 uncultured Thiotrichales bacterium | reverse complement strand
CCGATACGGGAGAGCAATCCAGAGAGAAGGGCTCGGTGGAGTGCTTCATAGGAAGCGGGGGTATCGTTGATGGGAAGTTTCAGTTCTTCCGCTAAATTAGCTAATTGCTGATGGACGTCGCTCCACTCCAGAAGCCGGGTGTAAGACAAAAAATTCTCTCGACACCAACGCCTTAGCCCATTACGGGATGGCTTGGTTTCCAACATGGCTAGATAAAATGCCCATAATTTTAGCCAACCAGTGAAATCTGATCGTTCGTCCAAGTAGCGACGATGTCGCTCGTCGGCCCCCTCCCGAGCAGCCAGAGGCCGTTCCCGGGGATCCTGGATGGATAGGGCCGCTGCGATAACTAATACTTCCTGGAGGGCCCCCTGCTGGGCAGCAGCCAGTACCATCCGTCCCAAACGGGGATCCACCGGTAAGCGGGCTAACTGGCGGCCTAGTTCCGTCAGATGTCGCCCTTCATCCAGGGCCTGAAGTTCTTGGAGAACTTGATAGCCCTCCACCAATTGACGGGGATGGGGAGCTTCAATAAAGGGGAAGGTTTCCGGTTCGCCCAAACCCAAGGCCCGCATGGACAAAATCACGGCGGCAAGGGAAGTGCGCCGAATCTCTGGGTCGGTATAGGCGGGACGAGCGAGATAATCATCTTCGCCATAGAGGCGGATACAGATACCCGGACCGACCCGTCCACAACGACCTTTCCGCTGATCAGCGCTAGCTCGGGAGATGGGTTCGATGCGGAGTCGGCTGACTTGGGAGCGAGGACTGTAGCGGTTAATACGAGCCAACCCACTATCGATGACATAACGGATGCCGGGAATAGTGAGGGAAGTTTCAGCCACGTTGGTGGCCAATACGATGTGAAGTTGGCCGGTGGGTTGAAATACTTTGGCTTGCTCAGCCCCCGATAGACGAGCGTATAGAGGGAGAATTAGGCAGCGATCTAAGTCGCGCTTACCCAAGGCGGTGGCCGTTTCCCGGATTTCCCGCTCCCCTGGCAAAAACACCAATACGTCCCCTAGTCGTCCTTGAGCCAGCACTTCCTCCACTGCATCGGCCACTTGGTCGGCTAGATCGGTCTCTTCTTCCTCCAGAGGAGGGCGATAGCGTAGCTCGACTGGGTAGGTCCGCCCAGCCACCGCGATAATGGGCGCTTCGCCAAAGTAGCGGGCAAAACGCTCGGTATCTAGAGTGGCCGAACTGATGATGAGCTTGAGATCGGGACGGCGGGGCAGCAGTCCCTTGAGGTAGCCCAAGAGGAAATCAATATTTAGGCTACGTTCATG
The DNA here is from genome assembly GCA_963923745.1 of uncultured Thiotrichales bacterium. Taxonomy (GTDB): domain Bacteria; phylum Pseudomonadota; class Gammaproteobacteria; order CAIRSR01; family CAIRSR01; genus CAWUNB01. The sequence goes on along the minus strand of CAWUNB010000020.1, from coordinate 13,792 downwards.
GGCTTCATCCAGGATCAGGGTGTCGTAGGCCCACAATCCCCGATCTTGCTGAATTTCCGCCAGCAACATCCCGTCAGTTAAGAATTTGATGTAACTATCTTCCCCCAATTGCTCGGCAAAACGGACCTTATAGCCCACCATCCCCCCTAGTTCCCCGCCTAATTCCCGAGCAACTCGCTGGGCAATGCTGGTGGCGGCGATACGGCGAGGTTGGGTACAGCCGATAAGACCAGCCGCCCCTCGTCCTAATTCCAGGCAAATTTTAGGAAGTTGGGTGGTCTTCCCTGAACCTGTTTCCCCAGCCACGATGACTACCGGATGGCGGCGAATAGCAGCGGCAATTTCCTCACGCCGTTGACTGACGGGAAGGTCATCAGGATAGCGGGGCTGGGGGCGTCCACTGAGGCGATCCGCCCGTCGGTTGACCGATGCTTGAACTTCACTGTGTAACCGGGTCTGCGCTTGGCTGATATCTTTACCGCCTTGCTGTCCCTGGTGTAATTGCTCCAAGCGACGGAGGAAACGCCGCCGATCCACCAACAAACCTTGGTGAATAAGCCGAGATAGCTCTCGCAGTTCTCCTGGGGGCAATGGCGCTTTACCCCTGATAGCAGATCGTTTTACCACTGGCAAAATACCGAATTGTGCATTGCAAGAATAGAAAGAAAGGGGTAGAGGCTATTTATTTCCCATGGGCGTCCAGTATACTAACCGACACTGCGGCCTTGCCCCAGGGTGTTTTTGAGGGAAGGAAATTAGCCATTCCCGACGAAGCGCGTACTTTAACTATGTGTTCTCCTTATTTGAGGTTGTCAGTAATGCCAAGTGGTACCGTGAAGTGGTTCAATGAATCTAAGGGTTTCGGTTTCATTACCAGCCATGACGGCGGGCCGGACGTTTTCGTCCATTTCTCCGCTATCAATGGCACCGGCTTCAAGACGTTGGCCGAAGGCCAGCAGGTGAAGTTCGAGGTAACTAAGGGACCGAAGGGATTACAAGCTCAGAACGTTGTGGTTGTCTAAAACGATCGCTTCGTAATTGCCGGGTTCCTGCTGGCAAAACCCCGCCACTAATAAGGCGGGGTTTTTGTTGTCTAGGGGAAAGCTTTCGCTTGCATTTATCCAGTTTATTGTCCTCGTACAGCCCGCAATTTCGCGTATAACTGATCCTTAAGGTGGACCCGTTTCTTTTTTAACTCTTCTTCGTAAAAATCAGAATGGGGGGTTACCTTCTGTTCTGCCCGCAGAATTTCTTCATCCAGCGCATCATAGGCCTGCATTAACCGATTAAATTCTTCGTCCACCGCCCGGAGCCGAGCGATTAAGGCTTGCTGGTCCGGGAGTTCGTGGGCGAGGTCGTGGTGTTCACCGAACATGGGAGCTCTCCGCTGTCGTGTTGTTAGGGTACTGCGCGTCGCCTGCCTAGTAAGTATGCACGCTTTGCCCGCCTTAGGGGATCCGTTAGACCCATCTCCCTTACACCGTACCAGGTAGTCTTAGTAAAGACCCAATAGCCCCAATGGACAAGCCGGGCCTATACTTCTCCTCTGCCCTGCGCAGAACCCCGTCCGGTTAGTCCGTTGGAGAACCCAGCAATGCCTGACTACACCACCCAAGATATCCGGAATATCGTGTTAACCGGTGCCACTGGCGCCGGCAAGACTACTCTGGTAGAAGCCCTGCTCCACGCCGCCGGTGCCATTACTACCCCCGGCACGGTGCAAAAGGGGACCACCGTTAGTGATTTCGACAAGCAAGAAAAAGAGTACCAACATTCTCTTTCCACTAGTCTGGTTCACCTTCGTTACGAAAAACACCTGGTTAATCTGATTGATACCCCGGGATATCCAGATTTCATGGGGCAAACCTTATCCACCTTCCCCGCAGTGGAGACCGTGGTAGTGGTTATTAATGCAGCTGCTGGGGTAGAAATGATGACCCGGCGCATGATGGATCGGGCTACTGAACAACAACTTTGTCGAGCCATTGTCATCAATAAAATCGACGAACCTGGGGTCAATTTACCGGAATTATTAAGCAATCTACGGGATACCTTTGGTCGAGAATGTCTCCCTATTAATTTGCCCGCTCCAGGTGGCAATCAAGTAGTGGATTGCTTTTTCAACCCTGCTGGGGAAGCTGCATTCTCTTCCGTCGCTGAAGCCCATACCGCCCTGATCGATCAAGTTGTAGAAGTGGATGAAGACCTCATGGCCCTTTATCTAGAGCAGGGCCAAGAATTAGATCCAGCCCAACTCCATGCTCCCTTTGAAAAGGCATTGCGGGAGGGGCATTTAATTCCGGTGTGTTTTGCTTCTAGTCGCACAGGAGCCGGAGTAAAGGAGCTACTGGAAGTATTCAGCCGGTTAATGCCCAATCCGGAAGAGGGTAATCCCCGTCCTTTCCTGCGGGGTGAAGGTGCTGCTGCCCAACCCTTTGACGTATCTCCTGATCCCAAGCGCCATGTAGTCGCCCACGCTTTCAAAGTCACAGCCGACCCCTTCGTAGGCAAACTGGCAGCGTTACGAATTCATCAGGGTACCGTTACCAAAGACAGTCAACTCTATATTGGTGATGGGCGAAAGCCGTTTAAAGTTAATCATTTGTTCCGTCTGCAAGGGAAAGACCATCCAGAAATGGACCTGGCCATTCCTGGAGATATTTGCGCTGTAGCTAAAGTGGAGGACATTCATTTTGATGCTGTGCTCCATGATTCCCATGACGAGGATTATTTACACCTAACTTCGATGGCCTTCCCTTCTCCGATGTACGGATTAGCGCTACGGGCCAAGAGCAGAATGGATGAGCAAAAAATTAGCGGGGCCTTGGCTAAATTGGCCGATGAGGATCCCTGCCTAGTAGTGGAACACGCCCATAGCACCCATGAAACGGTATTACGGGGCTTGGGGGAACTTCATTTGCGGGTGGTATTGGAGCGGCTGCGGGATCGTTTTAACGTGGATGTGGAAACGCAGCCACCTAAAATTGCTTACCGGGAAACCGTTTCTGCTAATGCAGAGGGCCATCACCGCCACAAGAAACAAACGGGAGGGGCTGGTCAATTTGGCGAGGTTTTTCTCCGCATTCAGCCTTTACCTCGGGGAGCAGGCTTTGAATTTGTTGATGAAGTAGTCGGCGGCGCTATTCCGGGTACTTTTATCCCTGCGGTAGAAAAGGGAGTGCGTCAGGTTTTGGAAAGTGGTGCAGTGGCCGGCTATCCCCTGCAAGACGTGCGGGTGATTGTTTACGATGGCAAGCATCATCCTGTGGATTCTAAGGAAGTAGCTTTTGTTTCTGCAGGGAAAAAAGCGTTTTCAGAAGCTATTCAAAAAGCACGCCCCCAAATTCTAGAACCCATAGTTAACGTGGAAGTCACCACTCCGGCCCATTATGTAGGGGATATTACTGGCAGTTTATCTACCCGCCGAGCTCGCATTCAAGGTACTGACAGTCGCTCTGGGGGGTTATTGGCGATTCGTGCCCAAGTCCCCTTGGCGGAAATGGCTAGCTATCAGGGTGAATTGAAATCCATTACCGGTGGTCATGGTTCCTTTAATCTAGAATTTAGCCACTATGAGCAGGTACCGGGTAATATCCAACAAGAGTTGATTAACCAGTACCGACCCAAAGAAGAAGAGGATTAGTAACTTAGCTGATCGAAAATTAGTAATTTATCCAATCGCGGCGAGGTGATTAGCTTCGCCGCTTTTCTTTTCCTAATTATTTTTGAGATGACTATGACTCTTGATGAATACCGTGATTTCGCCCGTACCACCGCCATTTATCCTGAATCATTAACTGGCCAAGTACCTGAATTAATGTACTTATCCTTGGGATTAGCCGGAGAAGCGGGTGAGGTAGCCAATAACGTAAAGAAGCTCTACCGGGACGGCGATGACCAAGCCCGTCGCGATAAACTTGCTGCTGAGCTGGGTGATGTTTTCTGGTACCTGGTGCGTCTTACCGATGCTTTGGGATTGGACCCCAGTGCCGTGGTTGAAGCCAATGCCAACAAATTGGCCAGCCGCAAATCTCGAGGCGTGTTGTCGGGGGATGGGGATCAGCGCTGACAGGTGGGGAGCTGCAAAAAGAAATCGGTAAGACAGCCTTCCCGTTCGCCGCGACAGGAACCCTTCCTCCATGTCTATTCTCACCGTCGCCCTGATTCAACAGCCTTGCCAAGCTGATCCCGTGGCTAATTTGGCGGCTTTAATGGCAGCCATTCGTCAAGCGGCTGCTCAAGGAGCTAAGCTTGTTTTGCTTCAAGAACTGCACAACAGTCGGTATTTTTGCCAAACCGAGGACGGTAATCACTATGACTTGGCTGAATCCATCCCTGGTCCCACAACCCAGCAACTAGGGGCGCTAGCGGCAGAGTTAAGTCTAGTCATCGTAGCGTCGTTGTTCGAGCGCCGAGCGCCCGGTGTATACCACAATACTGCCGTGGTATTGGAGCACACCGGCCAAATCGCCGGTTACTATCGCAAAATGCACATCCCCGATGATCCCGGTTATTATGAAAAATTCTATTTCACTCCCGGTGATTTAGGGTTTAAGCCCATTCCAACTTCCCTGGGAAAATTGGGGGTACTGATCTGTTGGGACCAGTGGTATCCCGAAGCGGCACGATTGATGGCCCTGGCTGGGGCAGATTTACTGCTCTATCCCACGGCCATTGGGTGGGATCCTCGTGATACTCCCCTAGAGCAGACACGCCAACAAGAGGCTTGGCTCACTGTGCAACGGGGCCATGCCATTGCTAACGGCTTACCAGTACTTAGTTGTAATCGGGTTGGATTCGAAGAAGATCCTTCAGGACAGACCGCAGGAAGTCAATTTTGGGGAAATAGCTTCGTCGCAGGCCCCCAGGGGGAACTGCTGATTCAAGGAGGAACCGATCCCGCTATTTTGCTAACAAAGTTGGATCTAGCGCGTAATGAAGTTGTTCGCCGGGTTTGGCCTTTCTTCCGAGATCGTCGTATCGATGCTTATGGCGATTTAACTTGCCGCTGGCGAGATAGTTTTTGATTACTAAATAGCTACTCAGGAGAATGGTATGTGTGGCATTACTGCATTACTCAACTTACAGGGCACCACAGCCAAAGACCGGGCTTTAGCTCTAGCTATTTCTAAATTACAACGCCATCGGGGACCCGATTGGTCAGGGGTATTTCAAGATAATCAAGCAATTCTTGCCCATGAGCGATTAGCCATTGTGGATGTAACCAGTGGTGCTCAACCATTAATAGATGTGGAGCAAGGAACAGTTTTAGCGGTAAATGGTGAAATTTATAACCATCAACCACTACGGGCAGTAACAACTGATTACCCCTATCAAACAGGAAGCGATTGCGAAGTAATTTTGCCACTTTATCGACAATATGGTCGGGATTTAGTAAATCATCTGCAAGGAATGTTTGGTTTGGTATTATACAATCCAGCCGGTAATCATTGGCTTATTGCTCGGGATCCCATTGGGATTATTCCACTTTATTATGGTCATGATAAAGAAGGAAGATTATTAGTCGCATCAGAAATGAAGGCCCTGGTAGATTACTGTGAAGATTTATGTGAATTTCCACCTGGGCATACTTTTACTGATCAAGATCAGGAACCAGTACGCTATTTCCAAGAAGATTGGATGGAATGGGATACTTTACCCCGCCATCCCTATCGCCCTGAGGAATTACGAGCTGAATTAAGTGCAGCCGTTCACAGTCATTTGATGGGGGATGTGCCATACGGTTTACTTATTAGTGGTGGATTGGATTCTTCTGTTATTGCAGCGATTACTCAACAATTTGCTCGACGCCGAGTGGATGATGGAGATAATAGTGAAGCCTGGTGGCCTCGGGTCCATAGCTTTAGCATTGGCTTAACCGGAAGTCAGGATGTTGCCGCTGCGGAACAAGTTGCTGCCCATTTAGGGACTGTTCACCACTCATTAAAGTTTACTGTTCAGGAAGGCTTGGATGCTTTAGAAGATGTTATTCGCCATATTGAAACTTACGATGTCACTACCATTCGTGCTTCTACCCCCATGTACCTAATGGCTCGACAGATTAAAGCCATGGGTATCAAAATGGTATTAAGCGGAGAAGGAGCAGATGAATTATTTGGCGGTTACCTTTATTTTCATTTAGCACCCGATGCCCGTCAATTCCATGAAGAATCAGTGCGAAAAGTTTTAGCTTTGCATAAATACGATTGTGCACGTGCTAATAAAGCGATGATGGCATGGGGAATTGAAGCCCGGGTTCCCTTTCTTCACAAACCTTTTGTGGATTATGCAATGAATCTAGATCCGGCAGAAAAAATGGCCGGTCATGGTCGTATTGAGAAAAAAATTATCCGTCAAGCATTTACTGACTTATTACCAGAAGCCATTATTTGGCGACAGAAAGAACAATTCTCTGACGGTGTTGGCTATGGGTGGATTGATGCCCTAAAGGCCCATGCAGCTAATCAAGTAACTGATGGCGAATGGTCACGAGCAGCACAACGTTTTCCTATTAATCCTCCTACAACTAAGGAGGGCTATTACTATCGACTATTGTTTGAGAAACATTTTCCCACTGCCGCTTGTGCGGTGACAGTTCCGGGTGGAAAGTCAGTAGCTTGCAGCACTGAACATGCCTTGGCTTGGAGTGCTGCCCTTAATCAAGTAATCGATCCTTCGGGGCGGGCTGTCACCCAAGTGCATCAACAAGGCTATACCGGATAGGCTTCATGCACGGCAATGATATTGGCCATTCCCTATTCTTGATCTTCACTGGTGCGGCGTTATTGGCCACCCTGGCCTTGTACGCACGCCAGTCCTTGTTGGTCGCTTATATTCTTCTGGGGGCCCTGCTTGGGCCATGGGGAACGGGGTGGGTCGCTGATCTGGAATTAGTTCAAGGAATATCCCATATTGGTATTACTTTCCTATTATTTTTATTGGGTCTTAACCTTCATCCTCAACGACTTTTTCACCGTATTGGAGAAGCGATAGGGGTGACATTAGGCAGTGCTTTGCTATTTGCAATGACTGGAATAGCTCTAGCACTGCTATTTGGTTTTTCTGGGAATGACGTCGCTTTGGTAGGTGCCTCAGCGATGTTTTCTAGCACAATTATCGGTTTGAAGTTATTGCCTACCAGTGTATTGCACCACCAACAGGGAGGCCGATTAATTATCCGGATATTATTGCTTCAGGATCTATTGGCTATTGTCTTGCTGATGGGAATACGCCTGGTTTCTCTAGGAGGCAGCATGGAAGCAGATATATTGCGCTTATCCCTATCGTTGCCAGTTTTATTAATATTTGCTTGGGTATTTCAGCGGTGGATACTAATTAAGTTATTACGACGCTTCGACAAAATCCACGAATACTTATTTTTAGCAGCGCTGGGTTGGTGTCTGGGGATGGCAGAGTTAGCTCATTGGCTAGGATTATCTCGGGAGATTGGTGCCTTTGTTGCCGGAGTTGCGGTAGCTACGAGTCCTATTTCCTTATTTATTGCAGAGAGTTTAAAACCCCTGCGGGACTTTTTTCTAGTGATCTTCTTTTTTACCTTGGGCGCTGGTTTTGACTGGGGGGCTCTACCAATAGTATTACCTGCTGCCTTGGCTCTTACTGCTGTGCTATTACTGGTGAAGCCACTAGTATTTCGTTGGCTGTTGCAGAAAATAGGAGAAGGAGTTCCTTTAGCTAAGGAAATGGGGATTCGTTTGGGCCAAGGAAGTGAGTTTTCTCTCCTGCTGGCCTATCTGGCATTAGAACTGGAGTTGGTGGGAGCTATGGCTTCGGCACTAATCCAAACGGCCACGGTGTTAAGCTTGATAGCTTCGTCCTACTATATCGTGCAATATCTGCCTACCCCCATTGCTACTTCTGATAAGCTAAGACGGGATTGAGTCAAATGCAAATCTTGGCTATCTTCCACTATATCTATTACTCTTATCCCACAATGGCCCGAAACACACTCGCCTATTTAACGCTGCTCCTGGGAATCGTTGGTTGTAGCAGCACACCTAGCGTTTATCGCAAGGAAAACTTCGACGTTGAGTCCCAGTTCAGTCGACGCTTCTCCGCCCCTCCTGCCAGTGCGTGCCAAGCGGCTCGGTTGGCGCTGTTGGATGCGGGCTACCTTATCCAGAATGTGGATGAAAGAGATCCAGATGCGGTCAAAGCCACCAAGGACTATCAGCCCGATGATAAGCACAATAACGTGCTGCACTTCACTGTTCGTTGCGTGGAAAATCCAGATCGGGGGGCAACGGTTTATGCTACGGCTCAAGAGGTAGTCAACGAATTACAAACCAGTCGCCAGACCAGCAATATTGGCATTTCCGCAGTGGGATCACTGGGTATCCCCATTAGTGCTACCCAGAGTTCGGTTAAAATAAAATCGGAAACTATCCAGGATACTACTTTCTATAAACGCTTTTTTGACAACATTGGTAGCCATCTTCGCTCTTCTCAACAGGAACGCTACGAGTTGCGCCCATAGACTATTCCTAGCATGAGCTCCCTTAAATGAGACTTAGTCGAGTAACAGCAATAATCATGGCCTTGTTAGTAACGGGAATAAGTTGGGGAGCTCCCCCCCCTTCTTCTCCCGTTACCAAAGGGGTGCCAGCCAAATCAACGGGTACTTCAGTTAAACCAAAAGATTCACTCGTCAAACCGATATCACATCCCGTTCAATCGGCTAAAACAACCGTTCAGCCTTCTCCCAAAGGTCCCACGATTGTGGGAAAAGGGAAAGCGAGCCCAATTCAGACAACGATCAAGCGCCCGTCATCTCCTGTCGTTAAGCAGCGCTCTCCGGCTGCGGTTAGCAAGTCATCTAAGACACCTTCTCCGCGAAAGGTTACTCCTCCCCCCATCCCACAACGAATTGAGCCGCCGCCCATGACTGTTACGGTTACCCCGCCGTTGCCTAATTGGCAGTACCGGGTGAACCGACGCATTGCGCTAATCGGGGAGATTATTCGTAGCGGTGGGGTAGAGCCTGTTTGGCAAGCTAGCAACGTGGAATTCGATGAAACGATACGTCAAGTAGTGGAACAACGCCCAGTTGTTGTCTGGCGCACCGTTGTTCAAGCGGAAGATCACTCCAAGGACGGTGTTTCCACCGCGATTGCTCCCGCTGGATTGACTATCGTGGTTCATCACGGCGAAGGTGCTGACGAAATTTCTCGGGCCAATGGCGGCCGAGGGCCGGATGACAGCACACTGGCTTGGCCAGTGGCACCCGCTCTCTGGCCTTCAGAAATAACTACGGGGCGTCAATGGTCCCTGCAGGGCGAGGGGTTAGTGAATGGCTTGGCCCAATTGGGGATTGAAGAAGGCCGGTTGGATCTGCGAATGGAACGACTATCTCGGGATCCCTACACGGGGTTACTTACCGCCCAGCTGCGGGGGCACCTGACAGCCACCATATCCTACCGGGGCGTTCCGCTAGGGTGGAACGCTCAGGTGGAAATCGATCTTCCAGTAGTCTCTGGTCTTCCTCTGCGTTTAGAAATCAAAGGACCCTGGGCAATACACAGCGGAGTTATTACTGACGGTGGCCAGATTGAACGCCTAGAAGGCAAGGGATCGCTGGAATGGGCCCAATCCCTAACCCTAACTCCAGAGACTCGCATCGCCTTGATTGACCGTTCACCCATATTGGCACCTGCCACCAATCCCCCTAAGGCAGAGGATGAATAAGCCGCCGTCTGGCTTCCCGATACTTATCCGCTGTGCGAGCTACGATCTCGGGCGGTAATTCGGGGCCAGGAGGGCGTTTGTTCCAAGCTAAAGATTCTAGGTAATCTCGCACGTATTGTTTGTCAAAACTGGGAGGATTGCGGCCAGGGGTGTATTGGTCCATTGGCCAAAAACGGGAAGAGTCGGGGGTCAAGACTTCGTCGATAAGGGTTAGGGTACCGTTTTCATCTACACCAAATTCAAATTTGGTATCAGCGATGATAATTCCCCTGGAACGTGCATAGTCGGCTGCCTCCTGGTAGAGGGCCAAGGCAACATCCTGTACTTGTTCCGCTAGATCAGCTCCCAGCAACGAAATTGTCCGGCTAAAATCAATATTCTCGTCGTGTTCTCCGACGGCGGCTTTGGTGGATGGGGTATACAAGGGCTGAGGTAGAATTTCCGCTTCCTGTAGTCCTGTTGGAAGGGCATGGCCGCACACAGCGCCAGTCCGCTGGTAATCTTTCCAACCTGAACCAACTAAGTAACCCCGAACGATTGCTTCTACCGGCAAAGGCCGCAGGCGGCGTACCACCACTCCTCGGCCTGCTATGGTGGCATATTCTTCTGGGTCGGGAAGCACTTGTTGCAGGGGAACGGTGCTGAGATGGTTAGGTAAATGATGGGCTAAGCGCTGAAACCAGAACTCCGCTACCTCCGTCAACACTCGACCCTTATCAGGGATGGGGGTGGGTAGCACGACGTCAAAGGCTGATAGGCGATCGGTAGTGACAATGAGTAGGTGGCTATCATCCACTGCATAGATATCACGGACCTTACCCCGATTGATAAGGGGGAGACTAGAAAGCTTGCTGTGGAACAGGGTATCGTTCATGGGATGACGGTTTTAACTCGACACAGTGGCTGGTGGAGGGGGTATCTGGTAGTTGGGCACCAAAGTCTGGCCAGTATAATCCGGTATGGTCCGAGTCGCTGTTTGGTTTAGCTGAATCTAGCGGAGGTTATTAGACATGGGCAGACTTCCCTGGTTGGTTATCCTGCTGGCCGGATTTTCGGGGGCAGCTGTGGCAGGGGAGGAGAGTTCTCCTTCTTCCGAGCAAACGGCGGTTTCTTCTCCGCCACCTTCCACTGATCCCTATGAGCTGCTCAACCGTCGAATGTTTGGCTTTAACGCCTGGCTAGTGGGTAACGTGGTGGACCCTGTGGCCTCTTGGTTGGTGGATAACACCCATGAGCAGCTGCAGCAGGCGGGCCACAATATCTACGAAAATTTGATAGAGCCGGAATTTATTGTCAGCAATCTGTTCGCTGGGAATTATTCAGCGGCGGGCGTTTCCGCTAAGCGTTTTGCCATTAACACCACTCTGGGGATGCTAGGGAGTTGGGACGCAGCCCAGTGGTTAGGTTATCAACGCAAAGAAGTCGGCTTTGTGGAGTCGTTGTGTATGGCTGGGATGCCAGCGGGAAACTACGTTGTATTACCAGCGGTGGGACCAGCCAGCGGTAACACTGCCCTGTTGGTGACGGGTTTCTTTTCCATAGAGTGGTACTTGCTGGCGATGTTGTCCTCCACCGTTGCCACAGCCGATTTGGTGGTGGATGTTAGTGCCTCAGCAGCGAGCCTACGGGAGATGCGAGACATCCCTGTCGGCAGCCCAGAGGTAGATCCTTATCTGGTCCAGCGAGATGGCTACTTGGGTTACCTAAAAACGGCCTGTGGACCTAAATAACAACATTACTTGGGGAAATAGTTTCATGAGCGTAGAGAAAACAACCAACTGGGCGGATATGGGCAAACGTAGTCTGTTGGCTACTTTGGTTGTAACCGCCACTCTATTGGGCCAGGTTTACCCTTCGCTGAGCCAGGCCGCCGAAAGGGGAGCGGATGTCGAGGCTTGTCCCGAACCGGGGCTAAATGCCGATTTGGACGCTGCTATCCCGGGCCGTTGTTCAGTGCGCAAAGAAGAAAAACGCCCGTCTCGCCCCTATACGGAAGCAGAGCAACAGGGAGTTGGTTGTTTGTCCCTTGGGGGGATGGCTGTTCTCACTTCCTACACTATCAATACCGACGAGTTATTGATGATCGCAGCTGGTGGTACCTTGGCGTCGACAAGTGCTCCAGTAGTAGCGCTGTCCCTCCTCAGCACGGTGGCTGCGGGCGGATGCGCAGTAGGTGCTATCGCTGCCCCCATCTTTCTCCGCTGGTACGAAGATGGCTACCAGTATCTGCAAGACCTCAAAGAGAGAGACTGGAGCTTCTCTGATATCCACGATCGGGAAACTCGAGAAGGTAAGGAGAGAGATGAATCCTGGTTCCGTGGAGTATGGAGTGACGGGGAGCGGGCTTGGAAGCGGTTAATTGAAGACCAGCCTTCCTCTGATGCCACTCCTCTGGAAGGAACAGGGGAATCCACTGCAACGGTGGATGGAGCAAACGTAGGTAGATAATCCTGCTACGTTAGGGGGCTCCCACCTCGAGGGAGCGCCCTGATTTTACTCACTCTGTCGGCGATATCGGACGAACAGAGTGGGGATCCAGTTGAGCATCAAACGTTTCCCGCAACGCCCGTACCTGGGGGTCTGTTTCAATAGCCTGACGGGCAGCGATCTCCCGATTTTGGCGTTGTTGTTCCCGCTCCTGGGCTGGAGTCAAAGAAGAGATTGAGGGCTCTTCCCGGTTGGTGGATTTTTCTTTGCCACCGTCCCCTGGGCTGCTGAGGCGGATTGCTATCTGTACTTGGGTTCCTAACCGCTCCTGTACTGCCACCTCTACTAACCGTTCCCGTTCCTTACTGTGTATAACCCGTTGAGTTGGATCTAAATAAAGCCGCAGGGTATTCCCATCTACCCGCTCTAGGGCACAGTTTAGGGCTAATTGTTGAGTTGCCCCTTTTAGATTTAATCCGCCCACCAACATTGCCCAATCTAGTTGGGCTAGTGGAGTAGTGACGACCGGCGGAGAATTCTCTGATCTCTTCCCACTAGGAAGCGGGGGAGGAGTCGCTGGCTGGGAAAGAGGCGGCGGGGAAGTAGCCGGTGCGCTAATCCTTGCACCCTGATTTACTGGCGCCGAACTTACCAGGGGGTCACTGCCTGGCCGAAAAGCCAATAAGCGGAGCAGCACCATTTCAAAGCCTCCCCGGGGTTGGGGGGCTAGAGGCAAGTCTCGTCGCCCTATCAGGGCAATTTGGTAATAGAGCTGTATGTCCTCCGGCGCGATACGTTGGGCCAATGCGGCAATCCGTTGTCCATCTCCCCAGCCTTCATCCACCCCACCGGGGACCCATTGGGCAAGGGCGATGCGTTGCAGTAAGACCAGTAACTCCCCCAGCAACGCCCCCCAGTCCGGTGACTGTTGGGCCAATTCATCAACAATGGCCAGTAATTGCTGTCCATCTCCCGCTATCAATCCCTCCAGCAGGGCATATACCCGATCTCGGGATAGAGTGCCCAGCATGGCATAGACCTGGGCTTCTTCCACCCGACCGCCGCCATACGCGATGGCCTGATCCAACAGGCTCAAGCCATCTCGCATGGAGCCATCCGCCGCCCGTGCCAATTCCATAAGGGCTCCCATTTCTCTGGGAATTCCTTCCTGATCCAGGATGTAAGCCATTTGGTCGCGAATTTTTTCCAAAGGCAAGCGGCGCAAAGTAAATTGCAAGCAGCGGGATAAAATGGTCGCTGGGAGCTTTTGTGGATCAGTGGTGGCCAGCAGAAACTTCACATGGGGTGGCGGCTCCTCCAAAGTTTTAAGGAGGGCATTGAAACTATGGTTGGAAAACATGTGCACTTCGTCAATGAGGTACACTTTGTACCGCCCCCGAGTGGGGGTGTACTGCACATTCTCCAATAATTCTCGCGTTTCGCTTACCCCGGTGCGGGAAGCCGCATCAACTTCGATAAGATCGACAAAACGACCTTCATCGATCTCTCGGCACGCTGGGCAGGCTCCACAAGGCTGAGAACTGACGCCCTGTTCGCAATTGAGGGATTTAGCCAAAATTCGGGCGATAGTCGTCTTCCCTACCCCCCGGGTACCGGTAAATAGGAAAGCGTGGTGCAACCGCCCTGAATCCAGGGCGTGAAT
>CAWUNB010000019.1:0-15195 GCA_963923745.1 uncultured Thiotrichales bacterium | reverse complement strand
AGCACTAAATAATCGCCCTTGGATAGCTGGGTCAATACCAATACCGGTATCCGTTACCCGAAATAACAATTCCAGTTGATTATTGGTTTTCCGCTGACAACTAACGGCCAAAGTTACCGATCCTTGCTCAGTAAACTTAATGGCATTACCTAGTAAATTGGTGACGATTTGTCCCAACCGAGTTGAATCTCCCTTAATTTTTTTAGGAATATCTTTAGCTAGGAGACAACGAAGAACTAGCCCTTTCGTCCGAGCCGATACTTCCATTAGGGCGATGATTTGTTCCAGCCTCTGGGGTAAATCAAAAGGGCTGCTCTCTAAGTCAAGTCGGCCAGCCTCAATTTTGGAAAAATCTAGGATGTCATTAAGTAAGGTAAGAAGGTGGCGGGCTGAAGTATGGGCCGTGGTCACCCAATCATGGGGTTCCTCGGCTAGGTCAACTTTCTCCAGTAGGGTCAACATGCCCAACACCCCGTTCATAGGGGTGCGAATTTCGTGGCTCATGGTGGCGAGAAATTCGCTTTTAGCTCGGTTAGCCGCTTCCGCCACTTCCTTAGCTTGTTGTAGTTCAACAGCTACTTCCCTTAACCGGATTTCCCGCTGATTTTTTTCGTCCAAGGCTTGTTTGATAGCGCGAGACATGGTGTTAAAAGCCAACACCGTATGACCTAGTTCATCTTGTCCGGAAACAGGAACTTGAATTCCTAAATCCCCCTGGGTAATTTGGTCTGAAGCCCGTCGTAGCCCATGGAGTTGCCTGGTTAGCCAACTGCCCAAAGCAAAAGAGAACAAGGCAGATAGCGCTAGTCCAGCAATAGCGATCATGCCAGCCTGTCGCCGAGCGTTGGCTAGTCGCTCCAGTAGGGGAGCAACAGCTAACCCTACTTCTACCCGGCCATATAGCTGCCCCCCAGCCTCAATGTCGGCAGCGGCATCGTAAACACCGTCCTTCACTTTTTCCAAGGTGGTATCCGCCACGAAGGGCCTGGCCAAAGCAGCAGGATCTCCAGCTTCGGCGTAAACCTCATCCCGTCCCCGTACGCGGGCATAAATCAAGCCAGGGTTGCCCAACACCTCAGTGACAAAACTCTCCAAAGAAGCTAGGTCGGTGGACAACACAGAATCTTTGGTGGTGGAAGCGAACAATCGGGCGGTGGTGGCCGCCCGTTTAACCAGCTCTTCCTCGTTGGAAGAACGGAGAGTAGCGAAGTTATTTCCTATGAGTAGCAACAACATCACCGCCTCAATGGCTGCTACTCCCAGGATAGTCTTCAGCCGGAAGGAGAACTGCATGCGGGTAAGTTAGGCCGGGCGGATAAGTTAGGCCTGGTAGGTATAGCTGGAAAATTATGGAGAATCTAGTAAGTGCTTGAGTACATCAATGGGAAGGTTCCGAACTTCATCGTATTCACTGTCTACCGCTCCGCTAAGACCCTTAATGTCCAAAGCCGCCAGTCGTTCCCGCCCTGCCGGATCTTCTGTGGCTGCCACCATTACTGCCAACAAACTCGCCACTACACCACTCTCAATCCGAGGGTGGGCGGCGAAAGCATGGGGAGTGTAAGGTCGAGTGGACCACAATACCCGTAAGTTATCTCGTACCGCCGGATCCGTGTTGCCCAGAGTACGCTGTACTCCCCCCCCTGCTGGATATAACCCCTTAGCAACGGCTAAATAGACTGAGTCGTGGGATGCGACATAACGAGGAGTAACAGATATCCCCGCTTCTTGAAATTGGGCTAAGGGGAGTACGGTAGCAGCAAATGCGGCAGGAGCAGGAAAAGCCAGTGTTTTCCCAGCCAGCTCAGCAATAGCTTGCACCGGACTATCCTTACGGACTACCACAACACCCTGCAGTTTACGGTCTTTCTCTTTAGCAAATACCTGATAACCCGGTTGACGGTGGAAAACACTGTAGTGGTAAGGATTCATATAGGCCAAATCATACTCACCTGCGGCTAAACGCGCCTCAAAGGTGGGAATATCCTTGGCAGTAGCAAATTGGAGATCGTAACCCGTACGCTCACTTAAATAGGCCAGGAGAGGTGTCCATAAAGAAGCAAGTACTGTTACTGATTGTTGAGGAACAATACCGAAGTGCAAGTGAACAACCTCCGGAGGAGCAGCCCAAGCCCAAGATAGGCAAAGGGAACAGCTCACCAGTAAACTCCCCAAGTAATGGGGCCAGCGATAGCGCGTTTTCATGGTTTACCACTGCCACTTGTCATTGATGGGACTTCGATAATCTGGAATCCAGCTACCTTTCCATTGGTTTCATTACCCAGTGTGCGCAAATCTTCCAAAATCTTGGAGATTTCCCGTGCAGCCTGGAGATTTTGTTCAGAAATCTGCGCCAAACTGTCCGCCGTAGCACTGATTTCTGTGGCCGAAGACTGCTGAGCCACCATGGCACTACAAATGGTACGTAGCATATTGTTGGCTTGGTTGACCTGGACTAAAACCGTATCAATAACCTGAGAAGCTTCTGCTGCGATGGTGATACCTACCTGAGTATCATGGGTAGAGGCCTCCAGTACCACAGCAATTTCTCGAGCCGCTGCACCGCAGCTTTCTGATAGCCCGTTGACCTGTTGGGCAATAACACCAAATACGCCACCATCATTACCAGATCGAGCAGCTTCGATGGCAGTGGTAGTCGCCAAAATATTGGTTCGCTGCGCGATTTCTCCAATACTACCGGCGATTTGAGCGACACGACGACCACTGGCGGCAATAGTTTCAATAGTTTCCACTAATTGCTTAATGGTTTTGCTACTGCTGGAAACTAGTTGAGTTGCCGATTCAGCAGCTACACTGGCTTGCTGGGCGCTATCGCTAGCTTCAGTAATAGCTCGGGCCGAGTAGTGGAGTACATCCCGTACCTGTTGTAACGCCACAGCCTGCTCATTGGCTCCGGCATTAACCTGCACCACCGCTCCACTGGCAGTAGTAGCCGCACTAGCCATGGTACCTACTGCTTGACGGATACTTCGTAGGGCAGCACTTACGCTATCAAATAGGGAATTAACATGTTCCCCAATCACCCGAACAAAGCCACTGCGGTTCTCTAAAACCACCCGATTACGAAAATCTCCATGGGAGGCTAATCCAATAACTTCGCCAATTTCCACGGCAACAGCCGCTGCCCTGGCCATCTCTTGAATGGGACGTTTCACCATCCGGGACACTAGAGTGGCAGCCACGACAGCACAACCCATGGCTAACAATGACAGCAACCCCACTAACATTAGGGAGTGATCGATGCTGTCATTAAAATCCCGCCGTAACTTATCCAAACGGGTGGTTTGCAATTCTTTAAGTTTACTAGCAGTGGCGGCTGCTTCTTGACCTAAATTCTCAATACTCTCTTCCATCAATCGATCTAGAGAAATGGCCACATCGACGGTGGATAGAATAGCCCCGCGAAATTTCTGAACAGTGCTTTGAAGAGTGGTAGTTTGATCAGCTAAATCTAACTTAGTACTAGTGCTTTCGAAGGCAGTCAAAGTTGACTCAATTTTCTTCCGCCCTTCTTCACTGGGATCAGCGACAAAACGCATTACCGCCAAGCGTACCCGCATCAGCTCTTCCATGGTTGCCAGAGACTGGTTGTTCTGGGCGTTAGCCAATAATCCACGGAGTTTTTGCCCAAGGGTTTCGACATCACCACCACTTTCCCCGGAGTGACGCAGAACACCTTGCCGCTCGGGGAGGGGACGGCGGTCAAGTTGTTTGGTGTCTTTATCCCGTCCCATGGTATTCAGCAGTTCATCCAACAAGACGAGAGCGGGGTTACCACCCTTACCGCCGCCCCCTTGCCCCTCTCCCCGTAACAGCAATCGCAGCTTCTGTCCAAGGGGATCAATGTCGGCCAATCGAGCTTCTCGCAGTCGCCGTTGTTCTGCGGCACTGTCCATTTGATTACGCAGACCCGCAACCAAACCACTCAGACGCTCAATGAGCTGGCGGCGATCCGGTGCCTTGATTTCCTTGCTCAATAAAGTTAAATCTCGATCCAGTACCCCCAGCAATTCATCCAGACGCTGTTTAGCGCTTTCCTTACCCGTATCCATATAGGCACCAAAGTTGCGCCGCACTGCTACGATATTACGGTCAACTTGTTGGACTTTCAGAGTATTAGCCGCAATACGATCGTACTCGTCAAAACCTTCTGACATCCGCCAAAAAGAAATCCAGGAAATCCCCCCGACCAATAATAACAAAACGATCATTCCCAGAAAGCCACCCCAAATCAGCCGTGCTACTCGACTGGCTTCGTCCTTTGTTTGCTGTCCAGAGAAGAGAAATGGTAACCATTTCGCCAAAAGTGAACGGCGGTTTTCCGACGGCTGTGTCATCCCCTGCCCCCTAGTCAGTTAAAAGAGTTTTGTCCATACTGCGGATAAATTAGTTTTTGGTCAATATGGTAACGATTTTATAGCTGGAACTCGTTAGGGGGGGGCATGCGTCTACAAATTTCTGCACCATTATCCATCATGGCGAGTATCGCCTCGGTGCTGGTGGTTGTTGTCATGATTGCCATTGACCGCAGCGAGGCCACCATTCGTTGGGCGAAGGAAAAACAGATGACCGAAGTAGCCGCGCAAATTGAGGCTACTTTGCGCCAAACAGCCCGAACGGCCACCGCCCAAGCGGAACTGCTGGCAGGGATACCTGGGGTAGGGCAAGGGGTAGCCCAAGAAGATAGCGAGTGGCTAAAGGGACTAACGACGGTCTACCAGCGGCAACGAGCCAAGTACGGCGTTGAATCAGCCACTTTTGTGCGTCCGCCTGCCAAAGTACTACTCCGATTACATGATTTAAATCGCTCTGGCGATGATCAATCCACTAAACGCCCTCTTCTAGTGGCGGTGAATCGCCTCCATGAACCTCAAGGCGGGCTGGAGATAACACCCAATACCGTTGGTATGCGGGGAGTCGCTCCTATTTCCTTCAACGGTGATCATGTAGGTGCTGTTGAGTGGGGGGTTGGGTTGTTTCGTATTGCCCAGGAAATCCACGATGTGACTCACGCTGAAGTGACCTTCTTTCTGCAACGCAGCCGGGTAGAAGGTAACCGCACGGCGGAGGAACGTCGTTTGGGGGCTATGGCCGGCATGGTATCTACTGATTGGGAGTTAACTTCCTCCCTGCTGACGCTGAGTGATTTAGAGGAAACCAACAGTATCAAAATTGGCTACGTAGTTTGGCGTGAAACGGAATACGCTGCTGTCCATGTTCCGTTATTTGATTTTTCTGGCCAACGTGTAGGAACAGTGGTGGCCATTAATGAAATAAATGAATTTTCCCGAGCAGCTAGCTTTGTACGAGCTATTCTCATCTCTGCCATGGTTGTGGGAGTACTACTCTGTGGTGGCGTGGTATTAATCGTGGTACGGGGTATGTTACTGCGTCCCATGGTTCGCCTATCGGAACGAGCCACTGGGCTGAGTAAAGGCGATTATTCTTCACGGGTCGCTGATACAGAGCGTAGCGATGAAATTGGTCATTACGCTACGGCATTGGAAACGTTGCGCCATAATTTATTACGCCGGGTTTTGCCTCCTTTTAAAGAAAATACCACGGAATGATAGTGGAGAATATTCTCATGACCCGATATAGCGCTAGTGTTTGGCTATTATTGTTGGCTTGGTTAATTTCACCTCTAGCAAGTGCTATTGAAGCCCCTGGGGATGATGGTTTTCCCATTCGTATTGCCCCCCAGCTAAGTGTAGAAAAAATTGATGAAATTAGTGATAAGGACGGTACTTGCATTGCAGAAATCGGTATTGGTTTAGAATGGAAAGATCGCCGATTGATGTTTAATGCTGTAACAGAGGGACGGGATAGCCACGAATATTTAAACGAAGCAGCCTTAAGTCAGTTAACCAAGATTTGGAAGCCTAATGTCACAGTGCTAAATCAAGCGGAAAACCCTCGTACTCTTAGTACTACATTAGTTGTTCGTGCTGATGGCTCAGTAAGATCATTTGAAAGACTGGTAGTTAAGGTGCGTATTGATTGGGAGTTAAACGATTATCCTTTTGACCGCCAGACCATTTTATGGCGTCTCGGTTCAACTACCTATGGTCGGGAAGAAGTAGTACTGCGTAGTGGAACCATCACCCTCGCACCTAAGTTAGTAATCAAGAATTGGGGGATTGAGCGCACTGTTCAATCTGCTCTCGAGCGCCCAGGTATTACTGGTCGTCCTATTGCTGCTCTGGATGAGGGTATTGTCATTAAACGGCAATCATACGTAGCTGTAACTCAAATTTTTCTTCCCTATCTAGCTATCATGTTTATGCCACTGATTAGTCTATTAAATGTCAGCTCGAGTACTCCAACTCAATTATTTACCGCATTGCTGGCTTTATTAACGCTCAATTTTAAAATTGTCCTAGAACAGCCGGCTATCATTTCGGTAAGCAATTCCGTCGTTGATGCCATGTGGATGGGTTATTGTTATATTGGTATTACTTTGTTGCTGGCACTAACCATAATGCGGGCACCAGGAGAACGAATGCTATCCGATCCAGTGATGGAATTACGCAGCTATACCAAGTGGGGCCCTCCACTAATTTACTTAGTGTTGCTGGGGGGGCGAGTACTTGCCGCTGTATAGCTAAGAGTCGTACATAACCTAGCTAACGCCCCCTCGGGATCGTGCCACCAATCCATTGCCCAAATGGACACCACGTTCCAACCCAGTTTCTGAAGCCACTGCCGCCGTAGTAAGTCCCGTTCTCGGGCCTGATGGTGGCGGTGATAGGACTCCCCGTCCCATTCAACAGCTGCTAGGTATTGCCCCGGCTGATCCGGGTCCAGCACCGCCAGGGCCAGAGGACACAGAGAGGTATCTACCTGCCAATGGCAGCGGGTCAAGGCTTTAATTAGATGATCGGTAAAGGCATCTTGGGGATATTGGGGGGGTGCTGGAGGATGGGCAATAAAGGCCAATAACTGGTAGAGGTCCCGGATACCCTGGGATTTCTGAGTGGCTTTGCCATCTTCTCTGGCACAAGGAGGAAGGCTAGAGAAAATACGAAGGACTCGGCGAGGGCGAGTGATGGCCATGTTGAGATAGTAGGGACCATTTGCTTCCCCAAACAGCCCGTAATCACTCTCTTCCCCACTATAAGTAAGGGATAGCATCACCTCTTCCCAAGTCATTTCTGCGGCGTCAGTCAATGTCATGACTGGAGGGGGTATCGTCCAACCTAATGTGGGTTGAGCGGCCAAGAGCAAAGTAGAGATCAGCTGTTGTTGCCCCGGTGTGGCGGTGAGAATAGCTAGTGACTGCTGGGATAGAGAGTTAGCACAATGAGCTACTACAGCAGCCACCAGTTGTTGCGCTTCCACTAAGTTGCTACCAGTAGCAGAGTCGTAGTAGCCATCCATAATGGGGTACAGGGTTATGGGAGGCTCTCCCTTACTTGGGAACGTTACCAACTGCCCTTGGTAATACTGACGATTGGAGAAAGCCATCAACTCCCCAGGGCGGTAACACCAAGTCAACAGATAATGGGGGAACTCTTGACTGGCGGTTAGTAGGTTGACAGTTCCTGGTGGCGCAGCAGGTAGTGACTGAGGATCGCCCAATACGATGTGCTGGCGAGCGGTTACTTGCCCAACTACTAGGGCTGGAATCTGGGAGGCACCGATAAAAATAGCCCGGTCAAATACAAAGCATGTCTCTTCCTGTTCTGCCAGGGCTTCCGTGGTCATCAGTCGTAAATTAGCTGGATGTTGTGCTAATACCATCCGGAAGTAAGCACGACTTAAGGCGATGAAACTAGCATCTTGTCGCTGGAAATCCTCCAAACGCTGATCCTGATCTGTCCCTAGAAAAGTTCGCAGTACGGCATCCTCTTCCAAGAGAGAGTCCAACCACCAACGGTAGTAATGGAGGATGAAAGTTTCATCCAATCCCTCCCAGGTAAGACGCCCTCGATCTAATGCATCCACAAGAGGCCCTAGCCCCCGAAGATTAGCCTCCTGGACAACTTGGCACCAACTACACCAGCGGTGAAGACGGGGGGCTAGGGGCTTAATCTCCTGGAGTCGATCCACCAAACAAATCGGTTCTCCTTCTGCTTGTTCCAATGCTGCCACAGCCGTTCCGGCCAGGTCGGCCATCGTCTCTAAGGCTATGTCGTAATCGGCCAATACAGCTAGGTAACGCTGGGCAGCTTCAGCAATTAACCCTCCTTTTTCTAATAATCGGTTGCTATACCCTAGCCACTTTTCCAAGGAGCTCCTGATTGCTCCGTCTACCCCTAATACGGCCAGAGTACTGGATAGTTGTTGCTGAAAAGACAAAGCTGCTGCTAGCTCTCCTAAGGATGTCCGTCGCCCAGCCCACAACCCCCCTGTCACTGCCCCCAAGTCTTCCAATGCATCGATGGCTCGATCCAGCCGGGCTAAAGCCACCAACCGGGGATAATCTGGCAGTAAAAGGTCATCTTGTTGGTTGGGAGAAAGTTCTAATTCCCTATTGTCCCAAGGAATACCTGCTAGAGCACTGGGCAATAGGGATTGAAATGTCAACCAGCGGGCCATGGTTTCCCGTTGAGTGGCTAATCCTTCCCAGGCAGGACACACCGCCGCCAAGATGGGATCCAAAGCAGCCAATTCCCGTTCAATCCCCTGCAGAGTGATTAAACGGGGCAGATCGGCCTCTAGGTCCGCTGGCTGGCTACCTACTATCCCCCCAGCCAAAATTCTTTGGACTACTTGGCGGTACCAAGTTCGCCAAAGCCAAGGGATCCGTTCCGCTTTGTGCCACCGAGCTTGTAATTCAGTTAAATCAAATTGAGCTACTTCTTCACCGTACTCAGTGGATAGCCGCTGGCGGACGGTGTGGTAACGAGTCAGTAGCCCTAAACCGTGTTTTAACTGGCGTAGCAACTGCTCAGCAACTGGTGGTGCGATACCTCTCAGGTGTTCCAAACGCCGCTGAAGTAATCCTTCCCCTTCCCGCAAACGTTGGGTCACGTTGTTCCCGTCCCCCCGGAGGGCAAAACGCCAATCCTGGCCTGCCGCTTGGGGCAGAATGCGGGCCAAGGTAGCTAATGCTTCTCGATGTGCCCGGTCCAATCGGGAATCAGGAGGAAATCCCAGAACATGACGAAATGCCCTAGCCTGTGACAGAAACTCTTGGGTTTGGGAGGTAAACTGATCCAAAGCAGCCAATAATTGACGCTGCCAATGGGGAGACCAGTTTACCTGCTGAATAAGAGTTAAGGGTGTTGCCAACCAATCGGCCACTCCTTGGCCGTGGATTCCTAACCGAGTTACCCAGCCCTTCAATTCTCCCAATTCTGCTTGATCGTGGATTTGGACACTTGGCCAACAAAAAGTAACCAATTGGGGGTGGTGCTGATTAGCCAAGAGGTGGCCAATTACTTGGTAAGGAGTTAAACCGTTGGGATAACGGTGATGAAGGTGGGCTACCCAATCATCGAGGCGAGACTGAGAAGCCAACCAAGGTCGGGCTTGTTGTTTCCAGGCTGTGAGGGTAGCGGTTGCCGACTGTTGATTTATTTTTCCAATGGCGATGGGAAAACTTAATCCCGAGCTATCCACCCCAAGCTCATGAAGCTGATGACTTAAAGCTGTCAGGGGGGCTTGATTAGCAGAAATCACGATCACCGATTGGTGAATCATCAAGCTATGGGCTATCAGATTGGCGATTGTCTGTATTTTACCGGTGCCAGGGGGAGCTATCACTACTAAGTCGCCACCTTGGGAGGCAGCGGTGAGTACGGCTTGCTGGGAACTGTCCGCTCCCCAAAATAGGGGCAAGGGATCACTGGCTGGTGGAGCAAGTAGGAGCATAGGCTTTAGCAAGTAGTTACGGTGTAATTCACTAGTTTGTCGTGGAGGTGAGATGGATAGCTTGGATACTCAAGTGCTAGCTGCTATTACGCGGTGGATCCAACAGAATCAGCCTTTTGTCCTAGTTACAGTGGTCAGTACTTGGGGAGCCGCTCCCCGACTTCCAGGTGCGTGGATGGCTCTGGGGGGAGATGGCCGGATATATGGCTCCGTTTCTGGCGGTTGCATTGAAACAGATCTAGTGGGACGGTGGACCAGAGGGGATCTGATGGGGCCACTAGGACCTGCTAATCCATTCTTAGTGGAGTACGGCGTTACTCCGGAAGAAAGCCAACGCTATGGACTCCCCTGCGGTGGAACTCTCACTTTGCTGGTAGAACCCTTTCCTGATCAGGTGGCCTTAACCCAATTAGCTTCTTTGGTCGCTCAAGGCCAAGTAGTTCAGCGAGTTGTTACCCTCGGTGAACCAGGAAACAAAGTAACTCCAGTGGTAGGTGGGATCGAGCAAAAAGTAAGCTGGGATGGTAGCCAGCTGATTACTTTCCATGGTCCTCGCTGGCGACTGTTAATCATCGGCGCTGGCCAAATCAGTCACTACTTGGCATCCATGGCGCAAACTCTGGATTTTCAGATATACGTCTGCGACCCTCGCCCAGAGTACAGCAGCAACTGGGAGGATCCGCAAATCTCGTTCTTATCAATAATGCCCGACGATGCGGTGACTCAGATCCAACCGGATTCCCATACTGCAGTGGTAGCTCTTACTCACGATCCCAGGTTGGACGACCTTGCCCTAGTTCAGGCGCTCCAATCACCGGCATTTTACGTGGGTGCACTAGGTTCAAAGACCACCAGCGACCGTCGCCGGACTCGACTGGTAGATCACTGCAGCATCTCAATAGGAGAAGCGAATCGGCTCCGCAGCCCGGTGGGACTGAGGATTGGTAGCCGCACGCCACCGGAAATCGCCGTTGCTATTCTGGCAGAAATGATCGCGACCCAGCGATTGGGCCGGTCTGGCGGTTAGGGAAACAACAACTGACCAGCAAGAAGGTGGGATATGGCGTCCCCACGGGGATTCGAACCCCGGTTGCCGCCGTGAAAGGGCGATGTCCTAGGCCTCTAGACGATGGGGACAGAATAAAGAAAGGCCAAACATTCAAACCGGATAACTTAAATCGTTGGTGGAGCCAGTCGGGATCGAACCGACGACCTCTTGCATGCCATGCAAGCGCTCTCCCATCTGAGCTATGGCCCCGTGCCCGGAGAAGTTCTGTACTATACTTAGACCCATTGCTTGTGTCAATAGCTTATGTGGCACTCGCTGCGGAGTAGGCCTATCAAGCTGATACCATAGACGTCCCCTTAAGGGATAGCTACTATCTCCCGCCGACTTTTCTCACGAGGTTCCTCCCGTGCGCTACCTGCTTATCCCTCTGCTACTAGTTGTCCTAGCCTTCGGCTTGTTGCCCTATTATCAAATGTATCGGCTAGACCGAGCTTTGATGCTAAACGACCAGGAAACGCTAGCAGCCTTGGTAGATTTAGATCGGGTACGTGGTGAGCAGAAACGCCACCTAGAAAACTCTATGGACCGTCTCATGGGAGACACCCGTACCCCCTTTTCTCAAGCGTTGCGTCAAGGAGCCGCCGCCTTTACTTCTGGTCAAGTAGATAGCGTAGTCACCCTGGAATGGATCAGGGATACCCTACGACCCATTTCTACTCGCAGCGAAGATGGCTATCCCTCCCTTTCTCAGTACACCACTTTCGCTTTTTTTGAAGGGCCTACCCGGTTTCTGCAACGGATCAGAGATCTGGGAGAACGGCCACTCCATTTGCGCTGGACTTTGCGCGATGGGCGGTGGCGAGTAACTGGTATCTATTTACCGTGATGCTGGGTTTCTCCCCGTTCTTCTACTCTGACTCGAGGAGCGATGTGGCACAGAATCTCGTAGGAAATGGTACCTGCGGCGCTGGCTATTCGTTCTACCGGCAATCCCGGTCCCCACAAAATCGCTGGATCACCAGGCTGTGCCTGGGGCTGAGTCGCTAAATCGACGCACAGCATATCCATGGATACCCGGCCCACTAAGGGGACGGGTTGCCCGTTTACCAGTACTGGTGTTCCTGAAGGGGCATGACGGGGGTAGCCATCAGCATAACCTGCAGCCACTACCCCTACAGTCGTATCTCGGGTACAACGCCAAGCGGCACCGTAACCTACCGCCTCTCCCCGTCGGATCGTCTTCACCGCAATCAAAGCTGACGTGAAAGTCATCACTGGACGTAGCCCCAATTGTTCGCCTGTTTGGTGAAGAAAAGGCGATGCACCATAGAGCATCAATCCTGGTCGTACCCAAGTCCCATGGCTGGCTGGCCAAGCCAAGATAGCAGCAGAATTGGCAAGACAGTGATCTCCTGGCAGCATAGCCACCGAGCGTTGAAAACGATCCAGTTGTAGGGGGGTGGCCGGTAGCTCAGGTTCATCAGCCTGAGCAAAGTGACTCATCAACCCCACCGTACTAACCCAAGGACAAGTCCGTAACTGCTCCCAAGCATGGGGGATCTGTTCTGGATCCAGTCCTAAGCGGTGCATGCCAGTGTCCACTTTTAGCCACACCGAGAGGGGTGTTACCAGCGGAGTAGTTAGCAAAGTCTCTAGTTGCCAGGGATGATGCAAGGTAACGGTCAAGCCGAGGCGTGCTGCTTCGGAATACTCCACCCCATCAAATACTCCTTCTAAGAGGGTAATGGGTTGGTTGATTCCGGCTGCCCGCAGCATCTGAGCTTCCTCTAGGCAGGCAACTCCGAAAGCATCCGCTGTGTTTCCCAGTAACCGAGCAACTCGAACGATACCGTGGCCATAGCCATTGGCTTTGACGATGGCCATTATTTGCCGACCAGGGGCTGCAGCCCGTACCTGGGCTAAGTTATGGTGCAGGGCTTCACAGTCAATAATGGCCCGAGTCGGACGAGTCATTAATAATCTCCCCCTCCATAACTACTGGGAGGGGCAAAATTTTCAAAACGAGTATATTTACCCAAAAAAGTCACCCGGACAGTGCCAATAGGTCCATTACGCTGTTTACCAATAATAATTTCTGCAGTTCCCTTATCTGGACTGTCTTCGTTATAAACTTCATCCCGGTAAATAAAAATAATAATATCAGCATCTTGCTCAATAGCACCGGATTCCCGCAAATCAGACATCACCGGTCGCTTATTGGGGCGCTGCTCCAGACTGCGATTTAATTGAGATAGAGCGACTACTGGGACATTCAATTCTTTTGCCATAGCTTTTAAAT
Organism: uncultured Thiotrichales bacterium; assembly: GCA_963923745.1. Taxonomy (GTDB): domain Bacteria; phylum Pseudomonadota; class Gammaproteobacteria; order CAIRSR01; family CAIRSR01; genus CAWUNB01. Next base: position 2,047 of record CAWUNB010000019.1, on the reverse strand, counting down.
TACGCGAAATTTCTGAAATCTCAGCAGTACGGTTTTCCTTGTGACCAGCCACCTGCATCAATTGCAAATAATCAATTACTACTAGATCTAATCCATGCTCTCGGCGTAACCGGCGACAGCGTGCTCGTAATTCTGTTGGAGTCAGGGCTGGGGTATCATCCACAAACATTGGTGCTTCTGCCAAAATACCCACAGCGGAAGTTAAACGAGGCCAATCGCTATCATCTAATTTGCCAGTACGAACTCGGTGCTGATCAATTCGCCCCAAGGAAGAAATCATCCGCATAGCCAATTGATCTCCAGGCATTTCCATACTAAATACTGCGACCACCTTATTTTCTTTAATGGCTACATGTTCAGCAATATTCATGGCATAGCTAGTTTTACCCATGGAAGGGCGCCCTGCCACAATAACTAAATCGGAACGCTGGAGCCCCGAAGTCATTTCATCAAAATCAGCAAAACCAGTAGGGATACCCGTGATGGCACCACCCTGGTTAAATAATACATCTATGCGATCGATGGCTAATGCGGATAACTCCCGCATGCTGACAAAACCTCGCTTACCTCGGGCACCGCGTTCAGCAATTTCAAATACCCGCCGTTCCGCTAAATCCAGCAACTCCGCTCCATCCCGTCCTTCGGGGAGATAAGCTGCATCGGCAATATCGGTTCCAACTCGAATTAATCCCCGCAGAACCGATCGTTCGCGGACAATAGCAGCGTAGGCACGGATATTAGCGGCACTAGGGGTATTTTTAGCTAATGCTCCCAGATAGGCCAACCCACCGGCGTTTTCTAATTCTCCCCGATTTTCTAGCCATTCCGAGAGAGTAATAACATCAAAGGGATTTCCCTGCTCTGCTAATTTGGCGATAGCGCGGAAAATAAGACGATGATCCCGGCGATAAAAATCATCCTCTGTGACCACATCTGCTAATTGGTCCCAAGCGGCATTATCGAGGGTAAGCCCCCCTAGTACAGATTGCTCCGCCTCCACTGAGTGGGGTGGCACTCGTAGAGCGGTAGTATCCGAATCATGGGGAACAAAATCACTGGAAGAGGACATCTGCAGTTAATGAAACGAGACATGCAGCAAAACACCCGATGCTGCAAGACACAACATCGGGCGGGAGATACTGATTACTGACTACTAATTGTCCGCCATCACTGAAACAACTAAGGGCGCATTCACTTCACTGTGGAGATGAATCTCTACGTCATGATCCCCTGTAGTCCGCAACGGACCATTGGGTAAACGCACTTGAGAACGATCCACCGTGATGCCAGCAATGCCTAGCGCAGTAGCGATATCCTGTGGGCCCACTGAACCGAACAACCGCCCTTCAGCCCCTGCCCGCTGACGTACCACAATGGTATGTAGAGCGGCTAATGTTTCTCCATGGGTCCGAGCAGCGGCCAACTGTTCCGCCTCAATTCGCTCCAACTCCGCTCGCCGTGCCTCGAAAGCAGCTAAGTTTTGCGGTGTCGCCGGAGAGGCCTTACCTTGAGGAATGAGGTAATTACGGGCATAACCCGGCTTAACCTTCACCCGGCTCCCTAGGGCACCTAGGTTTTTCACCTTTTCCAACAAAATAACTTCCATCGTAGCAACCTCGTAGAATCGTTGAGAGACCGGGAACGGTCTCGGCTAATACCGTCAGACGTCCCGGACCACCCGTCCCCGCAGATCTAGCCAAGCGTCGGCAAAACCAGTCGCAGCCAGCACGGTAATCGTGGACTGCGGGAACAGCAAAATGACCAGATAGACCCCTAGCAACCAACCCCAGTGGGCTTGGAAACGACCGTTGAGCCAATGGACTAACGCCAGCCCTCCTAGAAAAAAGAGAGCCAACGCCACCAGCATCAAATCAAACCCAAGGGACTGCATAGGCCCGCCACCAAAGCGGGCAAGCACCACTGCCGTCATTCCCGCTAGCGCTGCACTGGTGGGCAAACGGAGATCATGAAACTCAGCTTGGAAACCACCGGGGTTGTAAAGCCTGTCTCTTATACACATCTCCGAGCCCACGAGACCAGAGAGGAT
>CAWUNB010000018.1:0-15403 GCA_963923745.1 uncultured Thiotrichales bacterium | reverse complement strand
GATCCTCTCTGGTCTCGTGGGCTCGGAGATGTGTATAAGAGACAGCATCTAAAATGGCCACCAAAGCTACTTCTGGCATATCTAGCCCTTCCCGTAATAAATTAATGCCCACCAATACATCAAATACGCCTAACCGCAAATCACGAACAATTTCTACCCGCTCCACAGTATCAATATCAGCGTGCAAGTAACGCACTTTGATCCCGTGTTCTCCTAGATAATCAGTTAAATCTTCAGCCATACGTTTGGTAAGAGTTGTTACTAAAACCCGCCAACCTGCGGTGACAGTATGGGCTATTTCTGATAGCAAATCGTCTACCTGACTAATTACTGGGCGAACAATGAGCTCTGGATCCAATAATCCGGTAGGCCGTACTACTTGTTCTACAACAGCGCCACTGTGTTCTAATTCATAGGATCCAGGGGTAGCTGAAACATAAATTATTTGGGGTGACAGCGCTTCAAATTCAGAAAACCGTAGTGGGCGATTATCTAACGCTGAAGGAAGACGAAAACCATAATCCACTAATGTTTCTTTGCGAGAACGATCCCCTTTGAACATAGCACCCAGTTGGGGAATAGTGACGTGGGACTCATCTACTACTAATAATGCATCTGTTGGTAGATAATCAAATAATGTCGGTGGTGGTTCACCGGCTCCGCGCCCAGATAAGTAGCGGGAGTAATTTTCAATACCCGAGCAATAACCCAATTCCAACATCATTTCTAGATCAAATTGAGTGCGTTGCTCCAAACGTTGTGCTTCTACTAAGCGATTATGTTTATGCAAAATGGCTAATCGCTCCCGCAACTCATCTTTAATAAGTTCTGTAGCAGCGATAATGGTCTCCCGAGGAGTAGCATAGTGGGTTTTAGGATAGATAGTTACCCGAGGAAGGGAACGATGGATTGTTCCAGTAAGAGGGTCAAATAGTACGATAGATTCAATTTCTTCATCAAAAAATTGTATCCGAATGGCTTCCTTATCCGCTTCTGCAGGATAGATATCTAATATTTCCCCTTTTAACTGAAAAGTTCCTCGAGACAGCTGCATATCGTTACGAGTGTATTGTAATTCTGCTAAGCGGCGAAACACAGCTCGGGTATCAATTGTTTCTCCCCGTACGAGATGGAGCAACATTTTCATATAGGATTGCGGATCCCCCAATCCATAAATAGCTGATACTGAAGCGATGATAATCGTATCTCGTCGTTCCATTACAGCTTTGGTAGCAGAGAGACGCATTTGCTCAATGTGGTCATTGATAGCTGCATCCTTTGCAATATAAGTATCTGAAGCAGGAACATAGGCTTCTGGTTGATAGTAATCATAATAGGAAACAAAATATTCTACTGCATTACGGGGAAAGAATTCTTTAAATTCACCGTATAGTTGAGCCGCTAGGGTTTTATTGGGGGCAAGGACCAAGGTGGGACGTTGCAGTTTGGCGATGACGTTAGCAATGGTGTAGGTTTTACCGGAGCCAGTAACCCCTAGCAGAGTCATGGCGGATAGCCCATCATCCCCTAGCCCAGTGACCAGTTGCTCAATCGCCTGGGGTTGGTCCCCCGCTGGCGGAAAGGGGTGTTGTAGCTCAAAAGGTCGTGTCATGGATTTTTCAGGGATCACTTAGCTGTGGCAATTAGTTAATATCCCTAGTTATTCGATATCTCCATAAAACCAATTACGGCGAGGATTTCGGCGTGGATCTTAGACTGTCCCAGCGTGTGCAACGTATCAAGCCTTCTCCCACCCTGGCGGTTACCGCCCGCGCTGCCCAACTTAAAGCTCAGGGCCGCGATATTATCGCCTTGGGAGCCGGTGAGCCGGATTTTGATACTCCGGATTTCATCAAAGAAGCTGCCATGGAGGCCATTCGCCGGGGATTTACCAAGTACACCGCTGTGGATGGTACTGCCGGATTGAAACAAGCCGTCGTGGATAAATTCCAGCGAGAGAATGGGCTGAGCTATACCCTCAAGCAGGTTTTGGTATCAGTGGGGGGGAAACAGAGTTTTTTCAATTTGACCCAGGCCCTGCTGGACCCCGGTGATGAGGTCATTATCCCCGCACCCTACTGGGTATCCTACCCAGACATGGTGTTATTGGCAGACGGCGTGCCGGTCATCGTGGCGGCGGATATTAAAAATCGATTCAAGATGACTCCAGCCCAGTTGGCGGCTGCTATCACTCCCCGTACCCGTTTGGTGGTTCTGAATAGTCCATCCAATCCTACTGGTATTGCCTACACCCTGGAGGAGTTAGCTGCCCTAGGGGAGGTGCTGCGTCCCCATCCCCAAGTGCTTATTGCTACCGATGATATGTACGAGCACATCCGTTGGACTGGCCAGCCCTTTGCCAATATTCTCAGTGCTTGCCCCGATATGTATGACCGTACCATTGTGCTCAATGGCGTGTCTAAGGCCTACTCCATGACCGGTTGGCGAATTGGTTATGCGGCCGGTCCAGCGCCGTTAATCGGGGCCATGACCAATGTCCAATCCCAAAGCACATCTAATCCTACCTCTATTTCCCAAGTGGCCGCCCAAGCGGCACTGGAGGGAAATCAGGACTGCATCACCACCATGGTGGAGGCTTTCAAACAGCGCCATGATTTTCTAGTAGCCGGTTTGAATCAATTACCAGGGATGCATTGTCTTGGCGGTGACGGTACCTTTTACGCTTTCCCTGATGTACGGGGCGCGTTGGCTAGTCGGGGTATGGCTGATGATTTGGAATTCGCCGAGCGGCTGATCGAACAAGTGGGAGTAGCAGTGGTACCGGGATCTGCCTTTGGGGCACCGGGCTACGTGCGCCTGTCCTTTGCCACCAGCATGGCTAACTTGGAGCAAGCAGTGGCTCGACTGGCAACGTTCTTAGAGAGCTGAGGGAGTTGCTCCACCCGGTTACCCTGGAGGTTTTGTTCCCTTACGAAGTTGGTAGCGGCGCACGGCACTGTTGTGCTGTTCCAGGGTAGCAGAGAACTGGTGAGTTCCGTCGCCCTTGGCAACGAAGTACAGGCTGTCGCCCTCTGCTGGGTGCAAAGCAGCTCGAAGAGCCCCCAAGCTCACCAAAGCGATGGGCGTGGGGGGAAGTCCCCGGCGGGTATAAGTGTTGTAGGGGCCGTCAGTCTGTAAATCCACCCGCCGTAGGTTGCCAGTAAAGGCTTCTCCCAAACCGTAGATAATGGTGGGGTCGGTTTGTAATGGCATGTTGCGCAGCAAACGGCGGACGAATACCCCAGCGATGGCAGGTCGCTCCGCAGTACTGGCACTTTCCTTTTCAATGATGGAAGCCATTATTAGCGCATCGTAGGGTTGCAGGTAAGGCAAATGGGGGGCCCGGTTTTGCCATTCCCGCTGGAGGTGGTGCTCTAGGGTCCGTCTTGCCCGTTGCAGGAAAGCGACGTCACTAGTACCGGCAGGGAAGTGGTAGGTATCTGGAAAAAACAGCCCTTCTGGTAATTGCCCCTCTTCATCGAGAGCCGCCATTACCCCTGCATCACTGGCTCCGTCTAATTGGTGATCTAAGCGGTCGTGGAGACTAATAGTTTCCCTCACTTGCGCAAAAGTCCAACCTTCCACCAGAGTCACACTATGTTGCGCCACCCGCCCCGAGATCAACAAATCTAGTAGTTTGTCGGGGGTTAGGCTGGCTTGGAGTCGGTATTCGCCTGCTCGAATTTGTCCCATCGCACCCCGCAATCCTCCCAAAGCAAAAAAATAATAGGGATGATCAATAATGCCTTGCTCGGCTAATCCTTGGCTGGTTGCGGGTAGGCCGGCCCCCGGAGGTACGATGTAATAACAATTGTCCTTGGGTATATGAATAGGCTGGCGGAGAAAATGTCGGACCTCTTGCCATTGGCCAAAACCCATTACACCAAGGATGGCTACTGTCACTAAGGCAAAAAGACGGCCCATGGCTCAATCAGCCGAGCTTTGGGGGACCAACCCCCAAATGGCGAATCAGGGCTGCCGTTAAGGCGGCCATATCCACCGGACGGGGTTGGCCTATCCGTTGTGGTGCCGCCCACACCGCATCGGGAAAGTGGCGATCCTCCTGGTAGCGGGGGATGACGTGCCAGTGAAGATGGGGGACTTGATTTCCCAGGGAAGCTAAGTTGACTTTGTCGGGTTGAAGCGTTTCTCGAATAGCGGCTTCCACTCCCCATACCACCGCCATTAGGTGACCCCGTTCTACCGGAGACAAATCCGTCATCTCCCGTTGATGGGCGTGCCAGATAACCCGACAGAAGCCCGGATAGTCTGGCTCTTGAGCCAAAATGACTCGGCAATGATCATCTTGCCATAGGGGCGGAGTTGGGCTGGGTTGACACAGAGGACAGTCATTCATGGAGAAATCGATCAAAATTTGTGTTTGTTTCGGCAGCTTAACACTTCTGCCTGCCCGCAACTGATACACCGGCTACGACAAAACTAGCTCCTACCAACTGCCAGATTGACAAAGACTCCCCTAGAATGAGCCAACTCAGCCCGAGGGTAAGTACCGGCCCCAGGGTACTGACTAAGGAGGCCGTGGCTACCCCGATGCAACGAATGGCTTCCGCCTGAAAGTAGATGGGCAATACCGTGGAAAATAGCGCTAAACCCAATGTATCCCAATAGACTACCGACGGTACTTGCAACGCGGCCAAGGGATGGGTAATGAGAAAGTGGGCAAAACTGTAGATGCAGGCAAAGCTAGAGGCATAAGCAGTAAGACGTAGGGCCCCTAAGCGGGGAACGAGTTGGGAAGCGCCCATCCAGTACCAGGCGAACGTTACGGTACAGGCGAAGACTAATAAGCTTCCTTTCGCGACGTCTTCCGCTGCACCTGCTAGGCGTACATCGTGGGCCATCGCCAGGGTAATGCCCAGGTAACACAAGGCTAGGGCTCCGAGTAAGCGACGGGTAACAGCTTGTTTAAAGAATAGGGCAGAGAATATGAGCACTAAAGTCGGGTACAGAAACAAAATCAGTCGCTCTAACCCTGCAGAGATGTACTGCAGCCCTAGGAAATCTAACAAGCTAGCTAGGTAATAGCCCAGCATTCCCAACAGAGCTAACTGCCACCAGTCGCTGCGAGTAATGCCAGCGGTACCGACCCAAACTGCCATTATCAGGAATAGAGGCAAGGAGAAGGCCATGCGCAGGGCTAACAAAGTGACAGGATCTACTCCGTGGCTGAAGCCTAGTTTGACAAAAATCGCTTTGAAGGAGAAACCCAATGCGGATAGTACCCCCATAATTAATCCTAGAGATTCTCGGGTTTGTCTCTGGGGGAGGGAGTTGGAACGGAATACAGGGGAAGAAGTCATATAGTTTTATACACTAGCCAATTAGCGAGAAAAAAATGAAAGTTCTAGTAACAGGTGCTGCTGGTTTTATCGGTTCAACATTAGTCCTACGGCTATTGGAGCGTGGTGATAGAGTCATTGGTATTGATAATCATAATAACTATTATGATCCGACAATTAAAGAAGCCCGCCTAGCTCGCTATCTAGATAATCCCCATTATACTCACTTACGTATTGATTTAGCTGATCGGGTAGCGATGGAAGATTGTTTCGCTACCTATAAGCCCCAGGGCGTTGTTAATTTAGCAGCCCAAGCAGGAGTTCGTTATTCCATTGATAACCCCTTAGCTTATGTAGATAGTAATATTGTAGGTTTTGCCCATATTTTAGAAGGTTGTCGTCACCATGGTATCGAGCATTTAGTTTATGCCAGCAGTTCTAGCGTCTATGGTGCCAATACGGCAATGCCTTTTTCAGTACATCAAAATGTCGATCATCCCCTCAGTCTTTATGCTGCCAGTAAAAAAGCCAATGAATTGATGGCCCATACTTATAGCCATCTTTACCGTTTACCCACCACTGGATTACGTTTTTTTACAGTTTATGGCCCTTGGGGGCGTCCCGATATGGCGCTATTTAAGTTCACTAAGGCCATTTTAGCTGGTGAACCTATTCAAGTTTTTAATTATGGTAAACATCGCCGAGATTTTACCTATATCGATGATATTGTAGAAGGGGTTATTCGAGTTTTAGATTGCCCCGCTGCCCCTAATCCAGCTTGGCAGGGAAATGATCCGGATTCCGGAACCAGTTTGGCTCCCTGGCGCGTTTATAACATTGGCAATAACAATCCAGTAGAACTAATGGATTATATTGGCGCATTGGAAAAAGCCCTTGGTAAGCAGGCTATCAAAGAATTACTACCGCTACAGGCCGGCGATGTACCAGATACTTATGCTAATGTAGATGACTTAGTGGAACAGTTCCATTATAAACCAGCTACCACGGTTGAAGAAGGTATTAACCGTTTTGTTTCTTGGTATCGGGCCTATTTTAATATTTGAGGTTTAGTGGAATGAAAACGCAAACCATTAAGCTAGCTATTATCGGCCTCGGCTATGTCGGTCTGCCGCTTGCAGTTGAATTTGGTCGTATTCGCTCAGTGATTGGCTTTGATATCAATGCCAAGCGAATTGATGAGCTTAGATCGGGTAACGACTTTACTTTAGAGACAACTTCAGAGGAATTGCAAGCAGCCATTTATTTGACCTATACCACGGATATTGACGATCTCCGCCAGAGTAATGTTTATATCGTTACCGTTCCCACTCCCATTGATAGTTATAAACAACCCGATTTAACACCGCTCCTTAAGGCTAGTGAAACGGTTGGTCGGGTACTTAAAAAAGATGATGTAGTTATCTATGAATCTACCGTCTACCCCGGTTGTACCGAAGAGGATTGCGTACCGATCCTTGAAAAATACTCTGGATTGAAATTTAATCAGGATTTTTTTTGTGGCTATAGCCCAGAACGTATCAATCCAGGTGATAAAGAACATCGACTGACTACCATTAAGAAAGTGACCTCTGGCTCTACTCCGTTTGTGGCAGAACTTGTTGATAAACTTTACAATGAAATTATTGCGGCGGGTACCCATCGAGCAGAGAATATTAAAGTAGCAGAGGCTGCAAAAATTATTGAAAATACTCAACGGGATCTTAATATTGCTTTGATCAATGAGTTAGCTTTAATTTTCAATAAAATGAATATTGATACCGAAGCAGTACTAAAAGCGGCAGGAAGTAAATGGAATTTTTTACCATTTCGACCTGGTTTGGTAGGAGGACATTGTATTGGTGTTGATCCTTACTATCTGACCCATAAAGCCCAATCCATTGGTTACCATCCAGAAATTATTTTGGCAGGTCGCCGTCTTAACGATAGTATGGGTAGTTATGTCGTTGCTCAATTAGTTAAAGCTATGACGAAGAAACGTATTCAAGTTGATGGTGCTAAGATTTTGGTGATGGGACTCACTTTTAAAGAAAATTGTCCGGATTTACGTAATACTCGGGTGGTGGACATTGTGGCCGAGTTGAAGGATTACAATGTTGCTGCTGATGTTTATGATCCTTGGGTGGATCACGAAGAGGCTAAACAAGAATACGGCATCAATCCAGTGACAAATTTAGCCCAGAGATATTATGACGGTATTATCGTCGCAGTCGCTCATCGCCAATTTATAGAAATGGGAGGAGCAGCCATTCACGCCCTTGGTAAAACCAATCATGTATTATATGATTTAAAATACGTACTTCCCCGTCAAGACGCTGATTTAAGACTTTAATGATACTGTGGAGGGCTATCCTATGAATCGCCTTACTGTCGCGGTTAGTTTGGTGGCTTATTTAGGTGCATTTCTATCAGGTTGCGCACCAGTTTTATTTACTGGTGGTGTGGCTACCGGTGCTATTGTTGCCACTGATCGCCGCAGTGCGGGTACTGTGGTAGATGATGAAGGTATTGAGGTTAAAGCCCAACATGCATTAGAGGGTGATACTGATTTACGCCATAGTTCCCACATTAATGTGACTAGTTTCAATTTTGTAGTATTGATATCTGGAGAAGCTCCTAATGATAGGCTACGCCGACGAGTAGAAGAGATTGTCGCTGGATTGCCTACCGTGCGATTGGTTTATAACGAAATGACCTTGGGGGCACCTTCTTCTTTAGCATCTCGAGCTGGTGACTCGGTTATTACTACCAAAGTTAAAGGGCAGATGGTGTTTGATAAAGCTATCGATTCGAACCACATAAAAGTGGTGACTGAAAACGGCGTGGTTTTCTTGATGGGATTAGTTACCCATCAAGAGGGAGGACTGGCGGCTCGAATTGCTCGCCAAACTTCTGGCGTACAAAAAGTAGTTAATTTATTTGAGTACCTTGATTAGTCTTTAATCGAAGGAGGATTAAGGGGTTGGAGACTCCCCCGGCGGGGAGGGCGGGAGCGGTGGTGCCAGGTACATTTTAAAGCTGGCCGGAATAATTTCCGGAATCGTTCCTTCCAACCCTGCAAATCTACGCTGTCTTCTCCATAAATGGCTGCTTCTAATTGGCGAAGTAACCGGTAAAGAGCAATACCATTTATCTCTGGGCACTGTTGGCTAATGCTATTAGCCAAACTGGAAAAAGGCGCATGACGCTCTAAACACAAGGCATGATGGCCGTATTGTTGTAGTTGCCTGGCTAATTGTTCTAAATCCTGCTCCGCCGCTTGAACTTGTTGTAGTAACCGCCAGGCATAAAAGAATTGTGCCAAAAAAGAGGGTTGAATTTTTTCTTGAAAATTTATTGCTGCTGAATTATTACGGGAAAGTTTAGCTATCACTCTTTCCTTCAATTGTTTACCGATAACAATGAAACCTGCCTCGGTAAATCGCTCCTGTCCTCGAGTTAGCCAGTAACGCCAGCTCTTAGTGACAAAGGTTTTAGCTGTTTGAATTAACTGGGTGAGGCGCTCGCGGAAAGATTCGGTCTGTTGCTCTCGACCACTCCACCATCCCAACAGAAAAGCTATTCCTGTGATGGGCAGGATCCCTAACCACCACCGACTTCCGCTAGTAGCTGGCGGGGAAGGTTCTTTAGAAGTACCAGGGGAACCAGTGATAGTAACCGGTGGAGACTGCCATTCCAGCGTTACCTGGCGATGGTGAACGGTATCCCACCAAGGGATGCGGAGTGGTGGGAGCTGCAATGTTCCAGCCCGTAGGGGAACTACCGTAAGCTGCTCGTGGCGTTGGCCCCGAATTTGGTTTCCTTCGCTATTAACGTCTTGCCAATACTCCACAGCCGATTCTGGATAAACCCGAAAATCTGGTCCCTGTAGCCGGTCGAGTAGAGTGGGCAACCGCTCACCCCGCATCCCCATTGCTCGCAGATAAAGGGATATGGTGTAGGGTTCTCCGACTCGAGCTGTTGTTGGTCCACCCCCCTCTTCTGCTAACTCCAGAGCTTGTAGTGGTAACCAGGGACTAAGGGCATTGGCTGGGGTCCCTCGGGCATTGAAGCGTAGTGCCGGTGTTTCAACCTGAAAAGTCTGTTCTTGACGATTTGGATAGGGTCCATAGGACAGTGACTCCGTTTTACCAGATAGCCGTGTGGGAGGAATTTGCAAAGTGCCGACATTAAGCACGGTCAAAGCATAACGATATTCGCTCACCACCAACGGACCGCTTTGGCTAGACCGAGTATAGCTGCGGGGTTTGTCCTCTAAGGATTCTAATGCCCCCCCTGGGATAGTAGGGGTATCAATGGAAATTTGCAGGACGTTGGTACGACTCACTAACCGGACGGTGTAAATCAGTGTCTGCTGTACATAACCATCGTTGGTCGCTAACTGGGCTTCAGCCCATACCGTTCCTTCCTTACGGGGAGTAGTTTTAGCTGCTGCCGTTCCGTGATTGACTTCTTTAGCGGTGGTTGAATGGTTTTGTTCAGGACGGGGAGCACTGTTTACCGGCGTAACCAACAATAACATTAGCAACAGACCTATCCAGCCGGTCTTACTAATTGATTCCTGAAGCATCTTTATCCCCCGCAAGGCAACAACCATTACCATGGGCGGCTCTCCCGTAACCGATCCCCGCTGCGTTCCCATTCCCGTCGTTCTTCTGCCTCGAACTGGCGACGTAGTACCCTTCCCGGATCTCCTTCTACCCGACTCATCCACTGTTGAGCAATGTCATCGGGAATTCCGGGTCCCGGACGGCGTTGAGTTTGATCGAATCCCGGTGCTGTATGATCATTATCAGGGGGCTGTAATCCAGCCAATTCATCTTTTTTTAGTGATTCCAATCGAGCAACCCCTTCAGTGGCCTGGGTCTCCATGGGTCGCTCTCCCGGAGAGGATCCCTTATCTTGCTGAGTCTTATCCAGTGGTTGCTTAGTTCCATCATTTTTTGGATCTAGGCTAGAAGAGGAGGAACTAGCCAGTTCTTTCTCTTTTTCTCCTTTTTTATCGCCTAGTTTCTCTCCTGATTTACTTCCTGTTTTGTCTCCTGCTTGATCTTGCTGGTTGGTTTGTTTTGATTCGCCCGTTTTGGTTGATTCATGCTCATTGTCACTGTTGTTTTGTGACCCTTTATCTTTTGTAGTATTTTCTGATGAATCGTTAATGCTGTTTTTTTCTTTTTTCTCTTTTTTATTATCGGCATCACCTTTTTTATCTATGTCGGCTAACGTATCTTTGTTGGATGACTTTTGTTGATCACTACGATTACCTTGGGTATCTTTTTCCCCTTGATTATTCCCAGATGTGTCTCCCTCTTTGTTTCCCTCTTTGTTTCCCTCTTTGTTTCCCTCTTTGTTATCTTTTTTATCATCTTGTTTATCATTTTTTTTACCTTCTGTTTCCCCTTTTTTATCTCCTGATTGCTCACTCTGCTTTTTTCCTTGTTGCTGAGTTTTGCTATCTTGTTGTTTGTCTTTTTTATCTTGTTTTTTATCTTCTTTTTGCTCTTGTTGGTCGGACTGTTGCTTATTATCTTTCTTATCTTCTTTTTCAGAAGAAGAGGATTTCTTGTCTTCTTTCTTGTCTTCTTTCTTGTCTTCTTTTTTGTCTTCTTTCTTTGCTAATTTTTCTTGTTGTTCTTTCTTTTGTTGTTCTTTTTTTTGCTCTGAAGACGAATTATCTTTTTCTTCAGATTTAATTTGTTCAGGCTGGGCAGAATCCTGTTCTGGTGGGCAATGGAATAGTTTTAACCGACGCCGAGCCAATTCGAGATTATAACGGGCATCCTCGTGGTGAGGATCCATCACCAAAACTCGTTCATATAAAGCAATAGCACGGGGAATTTCAGCTAATTGAAAATAACTATTGGCTTGATTATACAGCGCATCCACAGCGACCTCAGGTCGGTTGGATTGGGCAAAAGCGGCAGCTGCCTCTTTGAAACGCTCAGCTCGATACAGGGCAACTCCCTTGCGGTAAGCATCCCCGAATCCTCTGGCCGCACTGCTATAGTCCTGCTGTTCCAATGCAATAGCGGCTTCCTGCTCATCATTATGAAACCAACCAGCCCAAAGTAGGGGAGAGCTTATAAATAACCCCGCCAGCAACCCAGTGCGCCAATAGGGCATAGCAAAATTCGATGGCATATTAGGATTTAATAATGCGAGATGGGAGAAACCAGGATAATAACAGCCACATCATAATCCCCACCAATAGGTAATAACGCTCATGCCATACCCGCTGCTGACCGCTTTCTAGTGCTCGCCCAGGGCCTTGTAATTGTTTCAACAGAGCTCGGGTATCATCATCGTGGTACTCGGCCCGGATATAACTTCCCCCGCCCGCTCCAGCCAGATCCCGCAATTGCAATTCATTCAGAGAAGAGTGTATCGGATTGCCGGCGTAGTCTTTGATAAAACCCGCCCCTTGAGGTAGGGGCACTTCTCCCCCCTGAGAAGTGCCCACTCCCAGAGTGAATAATCGAATGCCGTTGGCCTGCAACTGTCGAACTTGGCCTTCTAAATCGGGCTCGTCAAAATCTCCATCACTGATGACTAGTAGGGTTTGCTGGCCTCCCGGTGGTTGACCTCCCAACAAGCGCTTAGCTCGTTCCAACGCTGAGGAAAGTCGGCTACCTGGGAGTCGGACCAATTCGGGAGACAGCGATGGCAACAGATTATGAAGGGTTTGGATGTCATCCGTGATGGGGGCTATGACATGGGCCACAGAAGCAAAACCCACCAACCCCACCCGCAACCCCGATTTGAGACGGAGTAGATCATCGATTTCTTGGCGAGCTCGAGCACTACGGGTGGGCTTTACGTCGGCAACTTCCATGGAACGGGATAAATCCAGCAGGACCACTAAGTCGCTACCTGGCTGGTAGAGGTCAATATCATGGTAATCCCAACGAGGACCCGCCATCGCCAACACTCCCAGTGCCCATACCCAATTCCAGTGAGTTAATGAGCGCTCGCTCCCTGTCCCCAGATGGCCCTGTACTAGCAAGTGAGGCAATAAGTGGGAGTCGGCATAATGACGAAGACGCTCTTCTCGGTGAAGAGAATAGACTCGGTGAGGTAACCAACGAAGGAGTAGGGGAAGCCCTAACAGCAGCAACCACAGCGGTTCTGAAAAATGAAAGTCGGACATCTACCCGGCCTATTTTAATTTTCGATCTTTGGGGGGAATCAGCCTTGCGGGAGAAAAAATTGCTAAAGCTAACAGTGCCAATAAAAAAACTCCCAACGACCAGCGATATAAGGGCTGGGGGATGAGAGTAGAACGGGCAATCGCTTCAGTTTTCTCTAAAGCATCGATCTCTCGGTAAACCCGTTCCAGTGCCTGGGTATCAGTGGCCCGGTAATATGCTCCTCCGGTCAAAGTCGCCATTTCTGTTAACAATTCATCGTCGATGGTGAAATCATCTCGGTATTCCAGCTTACCCTGGGCATCGGGAAAAGGCACTGAGCCTTTGCTACCTACGCCAATGGTGTAAATTCGTACTTGGTATTTTTCTGCCAGACGAGCTGCTTCGATGGGGGCCATTCCGGCGGTATTTTCGCCATCCGTGACCAACACCACCACACGAGATCCCACTGGTCGGTCCTGGAGTTTTTTCACAGCAAGAGCGGTGGCATCACCAATGGCTGTACCATCTCCTGCTAAACCGGGTTCAGCTGACTTGAGTAACTGACCAACGGCCTTAGTGTCCAAAGTTAAAGGGACCTGCATAACGGCTTGATCCCCGAATAACACCAAGCCGATGCGATCCCCTACTCGGGTTTCCACAAAACGTGCGGCTACCCCCTTGACCACCGCCATTCGACTTACTCGTACCCCTTCCTGAGTAAAGTCCAAAGCCTTCATAGAACCTGAAGTATCGATGGCCAATACCAGATCGTGGCCGTGGCTGGCCAATTCTGGTCGCTCCTCCAACCAACGAGGTCCCATCAACGTCATCACTAAACTCAACCAAGCAAAAGCCAACAAAATTTGCGGAAGCCAATTGCGTCGAGGCAAGTAAGGAGTCCCAGGAGCATAACTTTCTGCCAGATGGGCCAGGGATGAATGAAGTAACACAGGCTGTTCCCCCTCCTCTGGAGGTAGTGCTAGGGGGAAACGAGATATCACCAGATAGCGCACCAGCCAAGGCAATGGCAGGAGCAGGGCCAACCAAGGCCACTGAAAATCAAACACGCCAACGCCTCCAGGACCAAGAATGGGATACAGCAGGTCCAGTTACCCAGAGTAATGCGGCGCTGATCAACAATCGTAGCTGTGCTGGGTCGGCCAATAGGGGATCTCGGGTTTGTTCTTTGGGGGGAGCGTAGGGGAGGGCAATGAGTACCTGCCCTCGTTGAGTCCACGGGAAAGCTTGGGGATCATGGCGTTCCAACCAAACCAACCAAGCGGAGCCTGTGAGGCTAGCACAACTGGTCCGGCCATGATGGGCCATAGCAACACGCCGCAGCAGGGTTGCTAGTTCTCCAACAATCTCTCGGGGTGCTGTCTGATGGGCGCGACTGGCTAAAGTCCGCAATTGGCGCCGAGCATCATGACGCCAGTCCTGGGAGTACCACCGCTGCCAAACTTTGACCAGCAAAAAACCAATGGCTGCGGTTAAAAGCAACCCCAATAACCCCCACCAGCCTGGTGCTAGTGGCCACCAGGGGATGGAGTCCAAGCCGTGGATATCACGTAGGGTGTCAGAAATGGGCATGGTCATTGGTGGTGGTAGTTGAGATTGGAGAGATACACCTAACTTATAACTTATTTCGAGAAGGGTACTTTGTAGCCGTATTCCTCAATAATCAATCGAGCCGCTTCAGTTTTCAGGTAAGTCAAGAAGCCCTGAGCTGCTTCGTTGCTTTTACCAGGAGTGAGGAGTAGTGCTTGTTGAATAATGGGGCTATACAATTCTTCCGGTACTAACCAACGGGATCCGGGGGGTTGGCCTACTAATTGGGACAACGCCACGAAGCCTAATTCTGCATTACCTGTGGCGACAAATTGGAAGGTTTGGCCGATGTTTTCCCCTTCTACCAACTTAGGAGCCAGGGTATTTTGCAATCCCAATCGTTCCAGTACCTGGAAAGCGGCTGTACCGTAGGGAGCTAATTTGGGATTAGCGATGGCTAAGTGGTGAAAATAGTCACCCTTCAATATTTCACCCGCGCTGTCTACGGTGTCTGCTTGGCGGCTCCATAACACCAGCCGCCCTTGGGCGTAGTTAAAACGGCTACCGGCGATACCCCAACCTTCAGTTTCTAATTTAGCAGGAGTCACCTCATCCGCTGCCAATAATGCGCCAAAAGGAGCGCCATTGACGATCTGGGCGTAGAACTTGCCGGTAGCTCCAAAACTTAATTGCAAGGTATGACCGGTTGCTACTTCAAAAGCAGCAGCCAGGCGTTGGGCTGGAACGGTGAAATTAGCTGCTACTGCAACTGCTGCCTGGTCGGCTTCGACTGCTTGAGAAAAAAGAAGAATGGAAGCAGCTGCTATCAACGGGAAGGGCGCTGCTGTCAAACCGGATTACCTCGCCGGTGGAGCTGGAAAAAACTGTTTGAGGTGGCGGATAAATGCCGTCCCATCCATAAAGCCCACCACGCGTCCTGAGGCGTACTCTTGTCCATCAGGAGCAAATAGCAAAATGGCAGGGGGGCCTAAGATGCCAAAGTGGCGGAGTAGGGCCTTATCGTTGGCATTGTTAGCGGTGACATCCGCTTGCAATAGCGTCACACCGGCTAACGCTTGCTGAACCCCATCATCTGGAAAAGTGTATTTGGCCATCCGCCGACATTCCACGCACCAGTCTGCGTAAAAATCCAATAACACTGGCTTTCCCCGTGCATCAGTCAGGGCCCGTTGCCATTCCTCCACCGTAGTAACGCGGCGAAAACTCGTTTCAGCTGTCTTAGTTCCCTGGCTAGTGGTGGGGGCCACCGGTTTTAGGTGATAGAGCGGCTGGAGGGGATCGGTGCCGCCGCTGGCGGCTCCCAGCAGCATCAGCCCTCCCTGGAGCAATATCACCAGCCCTAGTCCTTTCCATAACCGCAGCCAACCACTGGAACCACTGGGAAGGGCA
>CAWUNB010000017.1:0-15425 GCA_963923745.1 uncultured Thiotrichales bacterium | reverse complement strand
AGATCCTCTCTGGTCTCGTGGGCTCGGAGATGTGTATAAGAGACAGCGATCGGCCTGCGCCAATATCTGATCGGGAAGCTCAAGAAATTTTACACCGGGTTCAGGAAGGGGTCGAAAAACCCCGGCCTAAGATTTTGTTTGAACCAGGGGAAATGGTGCGCGTCATTAATGGTCCCTTTAATGATTTCAATGGCGTTGTAGAGGAAGTGAATTATGAGAAAAGTCGCCTTCGGGTGGCTGTTCTTATTTTTGGTCGTTCCACGCCAGTGGAACTAGAGTTCAGCCAGGTGGAGAAAACCTAACCGTAGCCCGGTGGGTCCTTTTTGGCCGAACTATCGTGATCATCCCTAATTAAATCCGTTGTCTTTATCTTAGCTATTACGGGGAGCCGCCGAGCGCGGCGCTAATACCCGCCTTTAGGAGTTCTACATGGCAAAGAAGATTGAGGCTTACGTTAAGCTTCAGATTAAGGCTGGTCAAGCCAATCCTAGCCCGCCTATTGGACCTGCATTAGGTCAGCGCGGTGTCAATATTATGGAGTTCTGTAAGGCTTTTAATGCCCAGACACAACATCTGGAGTTAGGCCTGCCGACCCCCGTGGTTATCACCGTTTACAGTGATCGCAGTTTTACTTTCGTTATCAAAACCCCTCCCGCTTCAGTGCTGTTAAAGAAAGCAGCGGGTGTTAGTTCCGGCAGCAAGACCCCCAATAGCCATAAGGTCGGCAAAGTAACGTTGGCTCAGGTAGAGGAAATTGCTAAGACCAAAATGCCCGATCTGACAGCGGCTACCCTGGAAGCCGCTGCCCGCACTATTGCCGGCAGCGCCAGAAGCATGGGTATTGACGTGGAGGGTATGTAACATGGCGTATCACGGTAAGCGGCTGCGAGCGATTCGGGAGAAGGTTCAGCCAGGGCGGGTTTACGGTTTGGCTGAAGCACTTCAAATGCTTAAGGATTTTAGTTCCGTTAAGTTTCCTGAAACTATTGATGTGGCGGTTAATTTAGGTGTCGACCCTCGGAAATCAGATCAAGTTGTCCGAGGCTCCACCGTGCTTCCCCACGGTACCGGTAAATCGGTGCGAGTTGCGGTGTTTGCTCAAGGCGCTAAAGCGGAAGAAGCCAAAGCGGCTGGGGCGGATATCGTCGGTTTCGAAGATTTAGCAGCATCCATTAAGGGCGGAACGATTGACTTTCAGGTGTGCATTGCCAGTCCTGATGCGATGCGCCTAGTGGGTCAATTAGGCCAGATCTTGGGTCCCCGAGGTCTAATGCCGAATCCCAAAGTAGGTACCGTCACCCCTGATGTAGCGGGAGCAGTACGTAACGCCAAGGCCGGTCAGGTGCGCTATCGCACAGACAAGGCCGGTATCATTCATTGTTCCATTGGCAAGGTTTCCTTCCCGGTGGATTCGTTGCAGGAAAATTTGCAGGCGCTGATGGGCGATTTAAAACGCCTTAAGCCCGCAACATCTAAAGGGATTTATGTGCAGCGAGTAACAGTCTCTTCCACTATGGGGCCGGGTATTCCGGTGGACCATTCTGGACTGTAATTAAATAGGCCCCTCGTTTATTGGAGGGGGGCCAGGTTGGCTTTGGGGCGTCGGTATTACCGCACGCTGTCAAAGACCGCAGGTGGCGAACCCTTAATAGGCCCAATATTTGGGTTGCCTGCGCAGACGGTACCCCTCGGGATCAGCTAGACCCTGGTGGAGGTTGCCGTACCGGGAAGGGGATGATTGATTAGCATCCTCAGGACTGGCCTTACGGATGGAGGCAACGTTGTTGTCTCTGCGGAGGTGAGTGACTTGTGGCATTAAACCTCGAAGGCAAAAAAGTGATCGTGGAAGAGGTAGCGGCCATTGCGGCTCGCGCCCACTCTGCCGTTGCCGCTGAGTATAGCGGATTGACGGTGGGAGCCATGACCAAGTTGCGCTCGGAGGCCCGTAAAAAGGGTGTATACGTGCGAGTAGTGCGTAACACCTTGGCGCGGCGTGCGCTGGCCGACACCCAGTTTGCCTGCATGGCAGATCGGTTGGTGGGACCTCTGGTGTTGGCGTTTTCTCAGGAAGATCCAGGTAGTGTTGCCCGGGTCATCGGAGATTTCGTCAAAACAAACAATAAGTTGGTGGTTAAGGCGGTGTCCTTTGGCGGGCGTTTGTTGGAGCCGACGGATCTGAAGGTGCTGGCCAGTATGCCCACTCGAGAGCAAGCTTTGGCTTCTCTTATGGGGGTTATCAAGGCACCCATTACCAAATTCGTTCGCACGTTGGCCGAACCCCACGCCAAGTTGGTGCGTACGGTGGCGGCGATTCGCGAGCAGAAGGAACAAGCAGCTACGGCAGCTTGATATCTCCTTATCCATTTTGCTTGGTTAAAAAACTTGATTTAGGAGTCGTTACAAATGGCCGTTTCTAAAGACGAAATTCTGGAAACCATTGCCAATATGACGGTAATGGAGATCGTAGATCTTATTTCTGCGATGGAAGAAAAGTTTGGCGTGTCGGCGGCAGCTGCTGTGGTAGCCGCTCCCGCCGGTGCTAGCGCTGAACCCGCTGCTCCCGTTGAAGAGCAGACTGAGTTCAACGTCATCATGACCAGTTTTGGTGCCAACAAGGTAGGCGTTATTAAGGTAATTCGCGCTATCACTGGCCTGGGTCTGAAGGAAGCCAAGGATCTGGTGGAAGGTGTACCCTCTACGGTTAAGGAAGCGATTCCGAAGGCTGAAGCAGCTGATATCAAGAAGCAGCTGGAAGAAGCCGGCGCTACCGTCGAAGTCAAATAAAGTACCACCCGTCCGGGAGGAGCGTTCCGTTCTGCGAATGCTACCATTCAGCTTCGGGCAGGCTGGTGGCCTTCAGGCCACCGGCCTTTTTGCGTTGCACCAGGCGGTTGCGCGTAGCCCTGCGTGCATCTACCGGCTAAACGTTGAGGAACATTGATGGCCTACTCTTTCACTGAAAAAAAGCGCATCCGTAAGGATTTTGGGAAACGCTCCAGCATACTTGATGTGCCCTATCTGCTGGCCATCCAGTTGGATTCCTATCGCGATTTTTTACAGCGGGATGCCCAGCCTGATCAACGTGGCGATAGAGGGCTGCATGCCGCATTTAAATCGGTGTTTCCCATTACTAGTTACTCGGGAAATGCAGAACTCAAATATGTCACTTACCGTCTTGGGCGTCCTACCTTTGACGTTAAAGAGTGTCAGCTCCGTGGTTTGACTTATGCCGCACCATTGCGCGTACGAGTCCAATTAGTTATCTACGAAAAGGATGCTCCCCAAGGTACCCGAGTAGTTAAGGATATTAAGGAACAGGAAGTTTATATGGGTGAAATGCCCCTGATGACTGAAAATGGAACCTTTATTATCAATGGTACCGAACGGGTCATTGTTTCCCAGTTGCATCGTTCTCCTGGGGTGTTTTTTGATCACGATAAAGGTAAAACCCATTCTTCTGGTAAATTACTTTATTCTGCACGGGTGATTCCTTATCGTGGTTCTTGGTTAGATTTTGAATTTGATCCCAAAGATAGTTTGTTTGTCCGTATTGATCGGCGTCGTAAATTGCCGGCAACGGTGTTATTGCGGGCGCTGGGTTTCGATACGGAAAAGATGCTTAACATCTTTTTTGAAACCAACCAGTTTACCCTAACTGAAGAAGCTATCTATCTTGATTTGGTAGCTGAGCGGTTACGAGGCGAAATGGCAGCGTTTGACATCATCGACGCCAACGGTTCTGTTATTGTGGAATCTGGACGTCGTGTCACCGCACGTCATGTTAGACAAATAGAAAAAGCTGGTATTACCCAATTACCGGTACCGGTGGAATATGTATTGGGTAAGATATTAGCTCACGATGTTATTGATGTGACCACCGGGGAATTGTTGGCAGCAGCGAATGAAGTTTTATCCCCTGATAGCCTATCTCGGATACGGGCAGCTAATGTCAGTTCATTACGAACATTATATGTCAATGATTTAGATCGGGGGCCCTTCATATCCGATACCCTACGTCTTGATACAACTCGTAATCAATTGGAAGCTCAGGTTGAAATTTATCGCATGATGCGTCCGGGGGAGCCACCGACGAAGGAAGCAGCTCAGGCCCTGTTCCATAACTTATTTTTTACGAGTGAACGTTATGATCTATCAGCAGTAGGGCGGATGAAATTTAATCGCCGGGTAGGTCGAGAAGCCATTATTGGCGATGGCGTACTATCTGAGCAGGATATTACCGATGTCATGAAGGTGCTCATTGACATCCGTAATGGCAAGGGCGTGGTGGATGATATTGATCACTTAGGTAACCGTCGTATTCGCAGTGTGGGAGAAATGGCAGAAAATCAGTTCCGCATTGGTTTGGTGCGGGTAGAGCGTGCGGTTAAAGAACGATTATCGTTGGCTGAATCAGAAGGCTTAATGCCTCAAGAATTGATTAATGCCAAACCAGTATCTGCTGTGGTCAAAGAGTTTTTTGGGTCCAGTCAGCTTTCCCAGTTTATGGACCAAAATAATCCTTTGTCAGAAGTAACTCACAAACGCCGAGTTTCAGCTTTAGGGCCAGGTGGTTTAACTCGGGAACGGGCCGGTTTCGAAGTACGAGACGTTCATCCTACCCACTACGGTCGGGTTTGCCCTATTGAAACTCCAGAGGGCCCGAACATTGGTTTGATTAATTCCTTGGCCGTTTATGCCCGGACTAATGCGTATGGTTTCTTGGAAACTCCTTACCGGAAAGTAGACGACGGTCGAGTGGTGGATCGGGTGGAATATTTGTCCGCCATCGAGGAAGGGCAATACGTTATCGCCCAGGCCAATGCGGCGTTGGATGAAGACGGCCGTCTGATAGATCAATTGGTATCCTGTCGCCACATGGGGGACTTCACCCTATTGACGCCAGATCGGGTGCAGTACATGGACGTTTCACCTAAGCAGATTGTATCGGTGGCAGCTTCTCTGATTCCCTTCCTAGAACACGATGATGCTAACCGCGCCTTGATGGGCTCCAACATGCAACGTCAAGCTGTACCTACCCTGCGGGCAGAAAAGCCATTAGTAGGAACAGGTATGGAAGCTGTTGTGGCTCGAGATTCTGGCGTTGTGGTGCGGGCCTATCGAGGTGGTGTGGTGGATTCGGTGGACGCTGGGCGTATCGTCGTTCGCGTTAACGACGATGAAACCGAAGCGGGTGAGTCCGGAGTTGATATCTACAATCTCACTAAATACACCCGTTCTAACCAGAATACCTGTATTAACCAACGGCCTTTGGTCCATAGCGGTGACGTCATCGCCCGCAGCGATGTTTTGGCGGATGGTCCTAGTACTGACCTGGGTGAATTGGCCCTGGGGCAGAATATGCTGGTGGCCTTTATGCCGTGGAATGGTTATAACTTCGAAGACTCTATTCTGATTTCAGAACGCGTTGTCCAAGAAGATCGCTTTACTACCATCCATATTGAAGAATTAACCTGTGTCGCACGAGATACTAAATTAGGACCAGAGGAAATTACCGCTGATATTCCCAATGTGGGCGAGTCAGCTTTGGCCAAATTAGATCAATCGGGCATTATTTACATTGGGGCAGAGGTTGCGCCAGGAGATATTTTAGTAGGTAAGGTGACACCAAAAGGAGAAACTCAACTTTCTCCTGAAGAGAAATTGTTACGTGCCATCTTTGGTGAAAAAGCATCTGATGTAAAGGATACTGGGTTGCGCGTTCCTTCGGGAATGAATGGTACCGTGATCGACGTACAAGTTTTTACCCGGGATGGTATCGAAAAAGATGCTCGGGCTAAAGAAATTGAGGCCGCTGAATTAGCTCGCGTTAAAAAGGATTTACAGGATCAATTTCGTATCATGGAAAATGATACCTACCACCGGGTGGAGCGTATGTTGGTAGGTCGAGTCGTTGACGGAGGACCGGGCTTAAAGGGTGGCGCAAAAATCACTCCGGAGTATTTAGCTAAATTAAACCGTGCTAAATGGTTTGATATTCGGATGCGGGAAGAAGAACTCAATGGTCAGTTGGAGTTGATTGCTGAACAGTTGCAAAAACAACGGGAAGCTTTTGACCAACTGTATGAAGAAAAGCGCGAAAAGCTTACCAGCGGCGATGATCTAGCTCCCGGCGTGTTAAAGATGGTTAAGGTTTATTTAGCTGTCAAACGTCGCGTTCAGCCAGGTGATAAGATGGCCGGTCGTCATGGAAACAAAGGTGTTATTTCCATGATCGTCCCAGTAGAAGATATGCCCTTTATGGAAGATGGTACTCCAGTAGATATCGTCTTAAATCCCTTAGGCGTACCCTCCCGCATGAATGTTGGTCAGGTATTGGAAACTCATCTAGGCTGGGCCGCTAAAGGATTGGGATTATCCATTGGTCGGATGCTGGATGAGCGTAACGATGTGGCTAATATTCGTGGCTTTTTAGACCGGATCTATAACAAAACCGGCGGTTTGCGACAGGTGAATATTGATTCATTGAATGACGATGAAGTGGTGTTGCTAGCGCAGAATTTACGCTCCGGAGTCCCCATTGCTACCCCAGTATTTGACGGGGCGGCCGAAGGGGAAATTAAAGATTTGTTAGCCCTGGCGAGTTTACCCCGTAGTGGACAGACGGTACTGCGGGATGGTCGTACTGGTGAACTTTTTGAGCGTCCTACTACTGTGGGATATATGTACATGCTCAAGTTGAATCACTTGGTGGATGACAAGATGCATGCCCGTTCCACAGGTCCCTATAGTCTAGTGACCCAGCAACCCTTGGGTGGTAAAGCCCAATTTGGTGGTCAGCGCTTTGGTGAAATGGAAGTTTGGGCGTTAGAAGCCTATGGTGCTTCCTACACCCTCCAAGAAATGCTTACCGTCAAATCTGATGACGTCAATGGCCGTACCAAGATGTATAAAAACATTGTGGATGGCGATCATCGTATGGAAGCTAATATGCCCGAGTCCTTTAACGTGTTGGTGAAGGAAATTAAAGCGCTGGGCATTGATATTGAGCTAGAGCAGCGTAATTGATAACCCGGCACCACCGAAGAGATATCGGGAGACTACTTTGAAAGACCTGTTCAACCTGCTCAAGCAAAATGGCCAAGCGGAAGAGTTTGACTCTATCCGTATCGGTCTCGCTTCTCCGGAAATGATTCGTTCTTGGTCCTACGGTGAAGTAAAAAAGTCAGAGACCATTAATTACCGCACCTTCAAGCCCGAGCGAGACGGGTTATTTTGCGCCAAGATTTTTGGCCCCATCAAAGATTATGAATGCTTATGTGGCAAATATAAGCGTCTCAAACATCGCGGGGTCATTTGTGAAAAGTGTGGAGTAGAAGTCACCCTCGCCAAGGTGCGTCGGGAACGGATGGGGCATATTGAGTTAGCCAGCCCGGTTGCTCATATTTGGTTTCTTAAGTCACTCCCCTCCCGTATGGGGCTGTTGTTAGATATGACTCTACGGGATATCGAGCGCATTCTCTATTTTGAAGGATTTGTTGTTATTGATCCTGGAATGACGCCATTGGAACGGGGGCAGTTACTTAATGATGAGCAATACCTTGAATCCATCGAAGAGTATGGTGATGAGTTCGATGCTCGGATGGGAGCAGAAGCTATCCATGAGCTATTACGTACCCTTGATTTGGATAAGGAAGTTATAAGACTACGGGAAGAAATCCCAGCCACAGGTTCGGAAACCAAGATCAAGAAGCTCACTAAACGCCTAAAATTAATGGAGGCGTTTTTGGATTCGGGTAATCGCCCAGAATGGATGATCTTGAAGGTATTACCAGTATTACCGCCGGATTTGCATCCCCTAGTACCTTTGGATGGTGGGCGGTTTGCTACCTCTGATCTAAATGATCTCTACCGGCGAGTAATTAATCGTAACAATCGTTTGAAGCGGTTATTAGACCTGAATGCGCCGGATATTATTGTCCGCAATGAAAAACGGATGCTGCAAGAAGCAGTAGATGCCCTGCTAGATAACGGTCGCCGTGGGAAGGCTATTACTGGATCGAATAAACGCCCACTGAAATCCCTGGCGGACATGATCAAGGGTAAACAGGGTCGTTTCCGGCAAAACTTATTGGGTAAACGGGTAGATTATTCTGGCCGTTCAGTCATCGTGGTAGGCCCCACCCTTAAACTGCACCAATGCGGTTTGCCGAAAAAGATGGCTCTGGAATTATTCAAGCCCTTCATTTTCAGCAAATTAGAACGCCGTGGTTTAGCAACTACCATTAAAGCTGCCAAGAAAATGGTGGAACGGGAAACGCCGGATGTGTGGGATATTCTCGAAGAAGTTATTCGGGAACATCCGGTGATGTTGAACCGAGCCCCTACTTTGCACCGCTTAGGTATTCAGGCTTTTGAGCCGGTGCTCATCGAGGGTAAAGCTATTCAGCTTCATCCTCTGGTCTGTGCGGCTTTCAATGCGGACTTCGACGGCGACCAAATGGCGGTCCATGTTCCTCTCTCTCTGGAAGCCCAATTGGAAGCCCGCATTTTGATGATGAGCACCAACAATGTGCTCTCTCCTGCTAATGGCGATCCCATCATCGTGCCGTCTCAAGACGTGGTATTGGGTCTGTACTACATGACCCGAGAGCGGCGGGAAGCGCGGGGCGAGGGGATGATCTTCGCGGATTCTAAAGAAGTCCACCGAGCTTATGAGAATCGTGAAGTAGAACTTCACGCCCGGATTCAAACCCGCATTGTAGAAGAGAACAGTGAAGGGCGGATGGTTCGGCGTCGGGTAGAAACCACGGTAGGCCGGGCATTGTTATACGACGTAGTTCCCAAACGATTGACCTTTGATTTAGTCAATCAGCCCATGACTAAAAAAGCCATTTCTCGGCTAATCAATACTTGTTACCGGCAATTGGGTTTGAAAGATAGCGTAGTTTTTGCTGATCAACTTATGTACACCGGTTTTGCCTATGCCACCCGTTCAGGAGTCTCCATTGGCGTGGACGATATGGTGGTACCAGAAGACAAGTCCATCATCTTGCGTCGAGCAGAGGATGAGGTAAAAGAGATCGAACAGCAGTATGCCTCTGGTTTGGTCACCAACGGCGAGCGCTATAACAAGGTGGTAGATATCTGGTCCCGGACCAACGACCAAGTGGCCAAGGCCATGATGGATAAATTGGGGACCGAATATGTAGACGTCAGCGAACAGCGTACGACTACCACGTGGGTAGAGCAGGAATTAGGGAACCTGCTGAAGGAACGCCAAGCGGGCAAGCTAACCGGCGGGGAGTATCAAAAAGCGGTCCGGCGAGTGGTGGAGACAGCCCGCAGTAAGCAGTCTTCAACTGGAAATCCAGATTCCCGAGTCAGACAGGGGTCCTTCAATTCTATCTACATGATGGCGGATTCCGGTGCCCGTGGTTCTGCCCAGCAGATTCGCCAGTTAGCGGGAATGCGGGGATTGATGGCTAAGCCTGATGGCTCCATCATTGAAACTCCCATCACCGCTAATTTCCGTGAAGGGTTGGACGTATTGCAGTACTTCATCTCCACCCATGGTGCTCGGAAAGGCTTAGCAGATACCGCGCTAAAAACTGCTAACTCTGGTTATCTCACCCGGCGGCTAGTGGACGTTGCTCAAGATTTAGTGGTCACTGAGCACGACTGCGGTACCGTCTACGGGTTAGCCATGACCTCCTTAGTAGAAGGCGGCGATGTAGTGGAACCTCTACGGGAGCGGGTACTGGGACGGGTAGCTGCCGAGGATATTTTGCTACCAGGCAGCAAAGAAGTGCTGGTATCTCGAGGTACGTTGCTGGATGAGCAGTTAGTAGAGCTGTTGGAGAACCACAGCGTTGAGCAAGTGCAGGTCCGCTCTCCCATTAGCTGTGAAACACGCTATGGCATCTGCGCTAGTTGCTATGGACGGGATTTGGGGCGAGGCCATATTGTTAACGTCGGGGAAGCGGTGGGTGTGATCGCCGCTCAGTCCATCGGCGAACCCGGTACTCAGCTCACTATGCGTACCTTCCACATCGGGGGTGCTGCTTCTCGGGCTGCAGCTGTAAGCAATATTCAGGTTAAGTCCAAGGGCCATGTCCGCCTCCATAACATCAAGGTGGTTCAACACAGTGCTGGTCACCGAGTAGCGGTGTCTCGCTCCGGTGAACTAACGGTGGTGGATGATCTGGGACGGGAACGGGAACGTTACCGTATCCCCTACGGTGCCCAGTTATTCCTAGGGGATGGAGATGAGGTTCAAGCCGGACAAATTACCGTGACTTGGGATCCTCATACCCGTCCAGTGGTAACAGAAGTGGCCGGTATTCTGCGCTTCCAAGATTTCTTGGAAGGGGTAACGGTTCATCGGCAAACCGACGATGTTACCGGCCTATCTTCTTTAGTCATTACCGATCCCAAGCAGCGGGGTAGTGCCGCCAAGGATCTGCGTCCGATGGTTAAGCTGGTGGATGCCCAGGATCGGGATCTCAATATTGCTGGCACCGAATTGCCAGCCCATTACCTGTTACCGGCAGGTGCCATTATCGGCGTAGAGGATGGAGCTCAAGTGGGGGTGGGTGATGTCATCGCCCGTATCCCACAAGAATCTACTAAGACTCGTGATATCACCGGCGGTCTACCCCGTGTGGCTGACCTGTTTGAAGCCCGTAAGCCAAAAGATCCTGCTATCTTGGCGGAAATCTCTGGACGGGTGTACTTCGGTAAGGACACTAAAGGTAAGCAACGCCTTATCATCCGCCCCGATGAGGGAGAGGATCATGAGGAACTGATTCCTAAATGGCGTCAGGTCACCGCTTTTGAGGGAGATAAGGTCGAACGAGGCGAAGTTATCGTGGAAGGTGCCCAGTCTCCCCATGATATTTTACGGTTATTAGGTGTGGAAGATTTAGCCCGTTACATCGTCAACGAAGTACAGGACGTATATCGGCTCCAAGGGGTACGTATCAACGATAAGCACATTGAAGTGATCGTTCGGCAAATGCTGCGTAAAGTGGAGATCGCCAATTCAGGCGATACTCGCTTCCTTAAAGGGGAGCAAGTTGATCGGGCGCGGGTATTGGAGGAAAACGAGCGGGTCACTAGCCAGGGCAAGATGCCCGCTATCTATGATCCGATGTTGCTTGGTATCACCAAAGCGTCCTTAGCCACAGAATCCTTTATTTCTGCTGCTTCATTCCAGGAAACCACCCGGGTACTGACAGAAGCAGCGGTAAGCGGAAAGCGGGATGATCTGCGAGGTCTGAAGGAAAACGTCATCGTTGGTCGGCTTATTCCAGCGGGTACGGGATTAGCCTATCACCTGGATCGTCGGCGTCGTCGAGATATGGGTATTACCTTCACGACTTCATCGACAGCGGCTTCCCCTCCTCCAGGAACGGATGCACCGCCTTTGCCATCTGATGCCTAGAGAGATTCTATTTTTCCCTGTTTAGTTTTTTCTCAGTAATACTCCCTTATGCCGACATCTCCGTCAGCATAGGGGAAGTTCTCAAGTCTCCAATTAATCCAATCTTCGAGTATTCTCTCGGCACATTACCCTCTTGTTACTGGTTTTATTCCCAGTACTGCAAATAAACCTACCTGACACCATTACTGGGTGCTAGTATCGACCGGGTTATTTCCTTCCTGCTGCCGTTAGGCATAACTTCGCCGTATCTATTTAGGGAGTGTCGGCTATGGCTTTTTTTCGATATTTAATTCCTCTTCATCACTTAACGCACGCAGTGTTGCTAGGTGGGTTGGCGGTTCTTGGTGGTAGTTCTGCTTTGGCAGACGATAAACCATTAGAAATTCATGGTTTTGCTTCTATAGGTTATCTTTCTTCTTCCGCTAATAATTTTCTAGCTAAAAGTAGTAAAGGCAGTTTTCAATTTAATGAAATAGCCATTAATGCTTCTAAACAAATTGATGATGACGTCCGGGTAGGGATGCAATTATTTTCTAGGGATTTGGGCGATATTGGTAATAATGATATTACTTTGGATTGGGCGTATGTTGACTATCGGCCACGTCAAGAGCTTGGTTTTCGCATTGGAAAATTTAAGTTACCACTTGGTTTGTATAATGATATTCAAGATTATGATTTGCTCCGTACTTCTATTTTATTACCGCAAAGTGTTTATAATTTATCTTGGCGAGAAACTATGGTAGCTGCAAAGGGAGCCAATGCTTACGGTAATTTTGGATTAGGTAAAATGGGAGATTTAGATTATCAGCTTTTTATTGGCCCCACTACTGTAAGTAATGATGGTGGTGTTGCCAAGATGCTACTTAATAATGATCATCTTACTTTACAAGATACGGAGATCCGTAATTTATATGGTGCTAGTTTAAAATGGAATACTCCTGTTGAAGGGTTATTATTTGCTACTGCAGGCCTACGAACCCATTTAACCTTTAATGGGACAATGGATGCTTATTATCTTAGTCCGGCAAATATTCCGCAAAACCAAATCGGGGCAACAATGCAAATTGACATGCCTCAGTACCTTATGTCATTTACTTCAGCACAATATACTTACAATGATTTAGTGCTAACAGCTGAATACAGGCGGGAGCGAGCAGAAAATAAGCAAATAATCTCTTGGGCCATTCCAGCTTTAGGAAGATCAGGTGAATCATCAGGAATAGGTAGAGATACTTCTGGTTATTATTTTCAGGCGAGTTATCGACTTAATAAACAGTTTGAAATTGGTAGCTATTATGCCGTTGACTATCATAGTCGCCGCGATAAAGATGGGAAGATTTTAGTTCAATCTCACCCTGGCTCGTCTGATTATCAGGCATGGACTCGCGATTTAGCATTTAGTCTTCGCTATGATATTACTGATTACTGGCTCGTCAAAGCAGAATGGCATCGTATGGATGGCGCTTCCTACTTGCTAATGTCAGATAATCCTGGTGGCTTGCAGAAAGATTGGAATTTGTTGGCTCTAAAAACTTCCATTAGCTTCTAATTGCCACAATTATTTAGAGGAAATATCCATGAAGCTATTTATTCGTTTTTTTACCGCTCTGTTGGCTAGTAGCTTACTGGTAACCACAGCTTGTGCAGCGGCTATTGTTATTGCAAGTCCAAACGTAACAGAGCAGGCCCTTTCTAAGCAAGACGTGAAAAACATCTTCTTAGGAAAAAGAACCAAATGGTCTGATGGCGAACCTATCGTACTAGTCGTTATGAATGGTTCTGCTCCTTATAATGAGCAATTTCTCAACGATTTTGTTGAAAAAAACGCAAGCCAGTTTAATCTCTATTGGAAAAAAGCAGTTTTCACTGGAACAGGTTCTCAACCAAAAGGAATTGAGGATCCCAATGAAACCGTCAATTTTATTGCTGCCAGTAAAGGAGCTATTGGTTATATTGACGAGTCTGTCAAACCGACGAATATTAAGATTATTGAAGTGAAGTAGGATCCTCTCGTGCACCACTCCCTTGCTAAAATGGGCAACGGGGGTGGTGTAATTTTCATTTTACTACATTGGGAGACGGGAAGTGTTCCAGCACTTGAAGATTTTTGGAAAGGTGTGGTTGAGTTTTGCCACGTTAATTGCTGGGTATTTAATTTCCTTGGTATTGGTCTTCAGTGCCGATGGCGAGCTTGATACTCAACTATCTACTATTAGTTCCACCAAATTTCCCTTAACCCAATTCAGTCGCGAAGCGATTTCATCTTTTCGTGATCAAAATAAGCGCTACGAAGATGCTGTGCTGTTTGGCGATGTAGAAACGATTAAAAATGCTGGTGATGCACGGGATGCAGTGAAAAAAGCCATGCAACAGATGGCGGCTTTGCCTTCTTTACCTAAAGACGAAACAAAACGAATTGAAAGATTTTTGAGTGAACTCGAACGCTTCTCAGTAGATGCAGAGCGCATTTTTGGTGCCCAAGCGCGAAATGAAAAAACTAACTCTCTTGATGCTACTCATGCTAATGAGCAATCCCACATTCTAAAAGAAGAACTGGATCGTCAGTATAATGATTACTCAATGGCATTAAATAATCAATTAACACAATTAATGAAATCTTCCAAAGAAACGTTAGCGATTCATATCGCTATTATGATTTTAGTGTTGATTATTTCTTTTATTATAGTTTCATTCTCCATCCGTCGTAGCATCACTAACCCAGTGCAAAATATCATCGGTTCCATGGGGATGGCCGCACAGGGTGACTTGCGCCAATTGGTAGTAGTCACAGCTGATGATGAAATTGGTGAATTAGGATCGCATTTTAATCAATTTGTTTACGAAACTAAAAATGTTATTAATCGGGTAGAAAGCGCCTCTCGAGATGTAAAAGAGGCAAGCTCTGCTCTTATCGCTAAAGCTCAAGAAATTACCGCTGGTGTAGAAGAACAAGCTGATCACTCTGCGACTATTGCGGCTTCTGCTGGTCAAATGGCCACTACGAGCTCAGATATTGCCAATAACACAGCTTCCATTGCTAATATGGCAACAGAGACATCTCGGGTAGCAACAGCGGGTGAATCAGTAGTACGCCATACCCTTCAAGAAGTACGAGATATTTTTGCTACCGTTTCTGAGTTTTCTGGCATTCTGGGATCATTAAGAACTCGCTCAATGCAAATTGGTCAGATAACCAATATGATTAATGATATTGCTAAACAGACTAATTTATTAGCGTTAAATGCAGCCATAGAAGCAGCACGAGCAGGAGAACACGGCCGAGGCTTTGCAGTAGTAGCAGATGAAGTACGTGCATTAGCAGAAAAAACCACTAAAGCTACAGCAGAAATCAATAGTACTATTCAAGCTATTCAAAATGAGAGCGATTTAGCTAATAACTCTATGGCGCAGAGTTTGAAAAAGATTGAAAGTGGTTTATCACTGGCTAGTCAGGCTGGAGAATCCCTACAACAAATTGTCAGTCGCGTAGCTAATTTACGTACTACGGTGGAACAGATTGCAATAGGTACTGAAAGTTTATCTCAGGGAGCAGTGCAGATTAGTAGTGATATCAGGCGCATTAGCGATGTTGCCCGACAATCGGCTAATAACTCGGTGGAAATGTATCAGGAAGCATCTGGTCTTGCTAAGTTGGCAGTCAATTTACATCAGAGTCTTGATCGGTTCCGCACTTAGTAAATTCAGGCCCGACACGGGCACCCAAGCTATGCACAACCAGCTATTCGCCCAGTTGTTGACTTTGCTAACTACGGCAGTGGCGGCAGTGGCGCTGTTCCATCAATTGCGTTTACCCGCCGTGCTGGCCTACTTGGCGGTAGGATTAGTACTGGGCCCACTGGGACTAAGCCTGGGACAGCCCGAAACCGAACTGCATTTTTTGGCAGAGTTCGGCGTGGTATTTCTGCTGTTTACCACCGGTTTGGAATTTTCCATTCCCCAGATGATGGCTATGGGGCGAGATGTAGTGGGGTTGGGGGGAGGACAGGTAGTTACCACAGCC